>JAFXRX010000325.1 GCA_017526045.1 Opitutales bacterium | reverse complement strand
TGTGGACAACGGCTCTTACCGCCTTTATCATTGCCGAGGGGTTTGTGCTTTGGAATATGTTTCTGCCCATGTCGACGCCCTTTGCGCCGGAGGAAATCGCCTTGTAGGCAAGCTCGAGCGCGTCTTTTTCGGGCAGTTTTTTGCCGCCCGCAATGACAATCGGAACGGGGCAGGAGGCGACGACTTTTTCAAAGCCCTCGTCGCAGTAGTAGGTTTTTACGAACGTCGCGCCGTTTTCGGCGATTACGCGGCAGGCGAGCGCAAGATAGCGCGCGTCGCGCGTAAGCTCGTTGCCGACGGCCGTGACGCCCAAAGTCGGGATGCCGTAGCGGGCTGTCATGTCGGCGGTGCGGGCGAGGTTTTCAATAGTTTTTGCCTCAAATGTTCCGCCGATAGCGACCATCGGGGCGAGGGCGCAGGCGTTTAGGCGGATTGCGTCCTCGATGTTGATGAGGCATTCGTTGTTGAGCTCCGTAAGGATTGTGCTGCCCGCGCTCCATCTTAGCGCGACGGGCTTGGAGCAGTCCGCGGGGACGATTGAGCGCAGGGTGCCGCGCGTGCACATAATGCAGTCCGCCTCTTCGATTAGCGGAACGATGTTCAAATCCATGCGTTCCAGGCCGCTCGTGGGGCCCATGATGTAGCCGTGGTCGAACGCCAGCATCACCGTGTTGCCGCTTTGCTTGTTGAAAATGCGGCTCATTCTGTTTTTTACGCCCCAGTCGTTGTTGTTGAGCCCCTTCAAAAAGAAGCCCTCGGACTTCGCCTCGACGTCGGCGCAAAAGTTTTTCGCCTCGATATTTCCTTCGTTGTCTGCCATAATATTACTCTTTAGATGCGGTTAAAAATGCTTCAAAAATCATAGAATTTGATATTGCGCCAGGATCGAGCGTGCCTATGGACTTTTCGCCCAAATTGCGCGCCCTGCCGAATTTCGCCTGCAATTTTGCGGTGTTTTGCGCGCCCTGCTTGGCGGCCGCCGCGGCGTTTTGCAATGCCTCCAGGACGCTGCCTGCGCCCTGCATCGCCTCGATTGCGGGGATGAGCGCGTCGAATACCGTCTTGTCGCCGACTTCGCCCTTGACTGTTGCCCTCATCGAATCGAGCCCCGCCTTGAACGCCGAGGCAAGCTCCTGGGCGTTCAGGCTTTGCGAGCCGTCTTTAATGCCGTCTGCAACGCCCATTAAAAGCGAGCCGTAAATACTGCTTGTGGATCCGTTTGAATGCGACATTGCGGCAAAGCCCGCGTCGAACATTCCGCCCTTCAAGTCGGCTGCTGCTTGGATTGCGTCGTTTGCCGCGCAAATTGCGCCCTTTATCGCAACCCCGTGGTCGCCGTCGCCGCAGGCCGCGTCGAGCTTGCACAAATACGCCTCGTTTTCCGCGACGACTTTCGCCGCCAAAGAAAACATCGCCTTCAATTTTTCAAGAGTGATTTCTTCCATAAAGCCAAAAAATTTTTATTCGCCAAGCGACGTCCAGTAGGGCGCGTTTGACTTTGCGAAGATGTACTTTTCCGACTGATCGTCGAGCGCGCACAAAATCATCTGAAAGCCCGCCATTTCCTGTACAGTCAGAATTTCGTCGACTACGCCGTTTACAAGCTCGACGCCCATTTCCTCGGCGAGTTTTGCCACGGCTCTATAGACAATCAAAAGCTCCATCGGCGTGCTTGCGCCAGTGCCGTTTATCATAACAAAAACCTTTTCGCCGCGTTTTAGCTCAATGGCTTTTGCGAGGTTTTCAAACATGATTTTTGCGGTTTCGTCGGCGGATAAAATTTTGCTCCTGCCGCCGCCGCCTTCGCCGTGCTGGCCCATGCCGATTTCCATTTCGTCGTCGGCAAGCTCGCTGATGGGCGAGCCGTTTTGCGGGTGCGTGCAGCCCGTCATGGCGACAGCCAAAGTCGCAATTCTACTGTTGAATTTTTCCGCGATTGCGGCGACTTCTTCGAGGCTTTTGCCTTCCTCTGCGGCGGCGCCCGCCACTTTTATAAGGGGAATGCAGCCCGCAAGCCCGCGCCTGTCGGACTTCGGCGCGCTCAGCCCCGCGCTGATGTCCTCGGCAACGAGAACGGACTTAAATTTGATGCCCTCGCGCTCCGCCATTTTCATTGCCATATTCGAGCTCATGACGTCCCCTGCGTGGTTTAACACTACAAGCAAAATGCCTGCTTCGCGCTTTAATTTGCGCATCGCCCCCAATACGGCAACCGCGTTCGGGGCTGCGAAAATGTCGCCGACAACGCTTGCATCGAGCATCCCTTCGCCGACAAATCCGCTGAGGGCGGGCTCGTGCCCCGCGCCACCCAGGGTAATGATTGCGACTTTTTCCTGCGGCTTTGGCTTGGCTCTGACAACCAGCTTGCCGTCCGAAAGCGCGATTTTTTTGCTGTAAGCCTTGCACATGCCCTCCAAAAGCTCCGCTGTCAGGTTTTCGGGGGCGTTTATAAACTTCTTCATTACCATAATCTGCCTTTTGTTGTTGGAAAATTAAAAAAGATTTTCGATTTTTATGGAGCAATTTTAGATTGGATTTTGCGCTTTGCCAATAAAATTGCGTTTAAATTTTTTATTTAATATTTTAAACATTGTTTAAAATGTCAATCAAATTTTTCAAGAAAAAGAAAAAAGATTTTTGCGGCGGCGGGCGGGGCAAAAACCGTTAAACCTTGACGAAAACCGATAAAAAGCCAAAAATTCGACGCGTATTTTTTTATTTATGCCAGGCTCGTCGAAATTCTCAAAAGTATTGTCCGAATTGAACAGGGACAGGCTTTTTATAATTCTGTGCGCGGTAATCGGCGTTTTGGGCGGTGCGCTGGCGGTCGCGTTTCATTTGGCGATAACTTATACTTTCAAGGGCGTCTGGCGCCTGGGCGGAATTTTCGGAAGCGAGTACAGGCTTTATTTAATGCCGCTATTTACGTTTTTGGCGGGCGCGGTTGCCGGAGTGTGCGTGAAATATTTTGCGCCGACTGCGGGCGGCGGGGGCATTCCTCAGACAAAAAAGGTGTTTTTCAACAACTTTGGCGTATTCAAAATAAGGGATATTTTTTACAGGTTTATTTTGAGCGTCGTCTTTATCGGCGGCGGCAATTCCGCGGGCAGGGAAGGCCCGACGGTGCATTTGTGCGCCGCTCTTTCCTCGGTAATCGCGCAGAAGTTCGGGCTTTCGAAATCGAAGGTGCGCGACGCAGTCCCAGCGGGGATAGGCGCGGGCATTTCGGCGTCGTTCAACGCGCCGCTTTCGGCAGTCAGCTTCGTGTTCGAGGAATTTTTCGGCGGATTTTCAAACGCAAAGGGCGCGGGCGGAATATTTATCGCAGTCGCCGCCGCCGCCGCGGTTTCGCGAATTTTAATCGGCGAAAATCCGGTGCTTGCGATTTCCAATGTCGAATTCCACACGGGCTGGTGGATGCTCATTTGCATTCCGATTGCGCTTGTGGCGGGTTTTGCGGGGCACTGGTTTTTGGAGGGGATTTTGAGGCTTCGCAAATCCTTGATGAAATTCGAAAAAACGCCGATGTGGGTTTGGACTGCATTGGGCGGCCTGCTCGTCGGGGTTTTGGCGAGCCTTGCGTGCGCGTGGTCGGGCTACGACAGCGTATTCAGCATAGGATACAACGTTTTGCTGCCCGCATTCGACGGCAATGTCGCGCTGCGGGCTATGCTTGTAATTTTGATTTTCAAATTCGCCTGCACTCTCATAAACTACGCAACGGGCGGCAGCGGCGGCATGTTTTCGGGGACGATAGTTATCGGCGGCATGTTGGGCGGAGTGTTTGGAGCACTGTTTTGCCCGCTGTTTTCGCTCGACTCGTCCATAATCGGCGCGTGTTTGATGATGGGCATCGGAGCTTGCCTTGCCTCGATTGTGCGCTGCCCGATAACTTCAATACTTATGATTTTCGAGCTTACGCTCAACTATTCGCTCATAATTCCGATAATTATCGGCAATCTGACTGCGTATTTTATTTCGACCCGCCTTACGCCGCTTGGGCTTTACGACAGCATTCTGCTTCAAGACAAAATAGCCCTTAAAAAAATGGCGTCGTTCAGGGGCAGGCGCGACTGGGCGAATTTGCCCGTAAGCGCGATTATGACATTTTCCGTTGAGGGAGTCGCGGCGTCGAAGAGGGCGGGCGAGGAGTTTGAGCGGCTCAAAAAATCCGCGCACCACTACCGCTCTTACGCCGTTTTTGACGACGCGGGAGCCTTTGCGGGCTTTGCAAAATACGCCGACTTGTCAGACAAAAACAACGCAAGCTTGATGTGCGCCGAGCTTATTTCAAGCCCGCCCAATACGGGCATCACGCCGGATTTTTCAATCACGAATGCCGCGAATTATCTAATCGAAAAGGACGTTTTGGAAGTCGCGGTTGTCGCCGCGGATTCGCGCGAAAAGCTCTTGGGCATTTTGACGCTGCACGACATCGCCCGTCAGCAGAACGCGTCCGAAAATTTTGAGGAATAGAATTATGCAAGAGATGCAAAATCTTTTAAAAATCATCGAAAAACTCCGCGCGCCCGACGGCTGCCCGTGGGACAAAATCCAGACGCACGACTCCATCAGGGGGCATTTGCTCGAAGAGGCCGCGGAATTTCTGGACGCGGTCGACGCCAAAAATTACCCGAACATGTGCGAGGAGCTCGGAGACCTTCTCATGCACATTTTGCTGCACAGCCAAATGGCAAAAGAGCAGGGAAATTTCGATTTTTCCGACGTCGTAAAGGAGCTTTCAAGCAAGCTTGTGCGCCGCCACCCGCACGTTTTCGGGCAGGCGAAGGTAAACAACGCAGACGACGTCGTAAAAATTTGGAGCGACGTAAAATCAACCGAGAAAAAGTCGCGGCCGAAATCCGAAAATTTCTGGGAAAATCTGCCGCGCGAGCTTTCGGCTTTGCGCAAGGCGCGCGACGCTGCAAAGCACCTTTCAGACGAAACGCTAAGCCAAATCGAAGGCGAGCCGCAGTCGGACGAAATGCGCTGCGGCAAAGAGCTTTTTGACGCCGTTAAAAAGTGCAGGGCTCTCGGCGTCGAGCCCGAGGGGGCTTTGCGCGACTATCTGGTTTTCCTGCGCAAAAAAACCGACGCCGAGTTCGCAAAATCCCTCGAAAAAAAATCCGCAAAAACCCGCGATGATTGCGCAAAATAACATCGAGCTTTCCCTCGGCGGTTCTCCGCAAATTTTCGCGCTTGAAATCTCCCGCGGGCGCGGCAGAAGAAATATGACAATGCGCCTGAAATACCCCTGCATCATCAGCGTTTCCGCGCCGTGGGGCGTCTCGAAGGCGGAGATTTTGAATTTTGTAAGGGGCAACGCAAAATGGGTTTTCGAGGCGTTGAAAAATCTTAAAAAGCCCGTCGGGCTTTTGGAATATTTGAGGGAAAATCCGCAAATATTCGTGGGCGGAAAAAAGCTCAACGTTTCGTTTTTCAACTCGCGCTCCGTGAGCGGGTTTTGGGTCGAAAACATCGAAAAGGGCGAAATAGTTTTCGCGTTTTCTGAAGAAGACGCTGCGTCTTTTAAAAATCTTTTTTTGCGCTACGCAAAGGAGGCTGTTTTAAAGTCCGTCACTTGCGTCGCCACGGAAAAAAATCTGGGCGTGCCAAAAATCTCCGTACGCGACCAGCGCAGCCGCTGGGCTTCGCGCTCGTCGAGCGGGACGATGTCTTTTAACTGGCGCATTTTGCTTTTGGACAGCCGCCTGCAAAAGTACATAATTTTGCACGAATTCGCGCACGAAAAATTCATGGACCACTCCGTCTCGTTTTGGATTTACCTAAACCGCCTAATTGAGGGCGCGCGCAGACTCGACAGGCTCGTTTCGCGCGAGGGCGAAAAAATTTTTGCAATCGAAAGATAGGGCGGCTTTTCAAAACTTTTTCCGCGCAAAAAAAACTTTGCAAAAATCCGCGAAATGTTAAAGACTTGCCCTTTATGAAAATCCTAATGGTATCTCCCGAATGCGCCCCCTTTTCCAAGGTGGGGGGCTTGGCAGACATGGTTTCTGCCCTTGCAAAGCAGCTCGCCTCGCAGGGGCACGACGTAAAAATATTTACGCCGCTTTACCAGTGCGTCAAGCAGGACGAAACTTTCCAAAAGGCTGTGTACTCGCTTTGCGTTCACCTCGGCCTGGGCATCGAGGAATTTTGCTCCGTATGGCGAAAAGATTTGGGCAAGGCGCAGGTCTATTTTGCCGAATTCAACAAATTTTACAACCGCCGCGGCATCTACAACGAGGGCGCGGTTTCGTACGCCGACAACGGCGCGCGATTTGCGTTTTTAAGCAAGGCGGCCCTCGATTTTTGCTCCGCGATAAAATGGACGCCCGACGTCGTCCACTGCCACGACTGGACGACGGGCTTTGTGCCGCTATACCTCAACACGATTTACCGCTACTCGCCGATGGGAAGGGCGGCGACAGTCTTTACAATCCACAACATGCAGCACCAGGGCATTTTTCCGCGCTCGCTTTTGGACTACGCGGGGCTGCCCTCGGGCGAGATTTTCCACTCCAAAAACTGCGAGGCGTTGGGCAGCTTGAATTTGATGAAGGGCGCAATCTATAACGCCACAAAAATTTCCACAGTCTCGCCGACCTACGCCAAGGAAATCCAGACGCCCGAATACGGCTGCGGCTTGGACTCTCTTCTGCGCTTCAAGGCCGCCGACATGGTCGGCATCATAAACGGCATCGACTACGAGGAATGGAGCCCGAAAACCGACAGGTTTTTGCCCGCGAAATATTCTGCGGACGACATGAGAGGCAAGGAGGTCTGCAAAAATACTTTGCAGGCGAGCCTGCGCTTAAACCAGGAAAAAGACGTGCCGATTTTCGGCGTAGTCTCGCGCATGTTCGACCAAAAGGGCTTGGATTTGCTCGCGCACATCGTCGACCCTCTCATGGCGAACATGAACATCCAGCTTGCCATTGTCGGCAGCGGCGAGC
>JAFXRX010000324.1 GCA_017526045.1 Opitutales bacterium | reverse complement strand
CCCCCTGCCCGTCTACGGCAAGGGCGAAAACATCCGCGACTGGCTCTACGTCGAAGACCACGCGCGCGCAATTGACCTGATTTTCCACAAGGGCAAAGTCGCCGAAACCTACAACATCGGCGGCTTGAACGAGTGGAAAAACATAGACCTTATCAAGGTGATAATAAAAACGGTGGACAGGCTTCTGGGCAAGCCCGAAGGGTATTCCGAACGCCTCATAACCTACGTCAAAGACCGCGCCGGGCACGACCTCCGCTACGCGATAGACTCGACAAAACTCAAAAACGAGCTGGACTGGCAGCCCTCTTTGCAGTTCGAGGAAGGCATAGAAAAAACCGTAAAATGGTACCTTGAAAACCAGCAGTGGCTCGACAGCGTAAGCTCGGGCGAGTACGAAAAATACTACGAAAAAATGTACTCAAACCGCTAAGGCCATGGAAGATTTTTTAAGGGACATAAAGCTTATCGAGGACGCGCGCGGCAAGCTCGTCGTTTTCGAGAACGGGAACAACTGCCCGTTCGAAGTTAAGAGGGCGTATTGCATCTTCGGGGTGAAGGAAGGCGAAGAGCGCGGATTTCACGCGCATAAAAACCTCGAGCAAATCGCGGTGTGCCTAAGCGGCAGCTGCGAGTTTATTTTGGACGACGGCAAAGAGCAAAAAACTTTCGCTCTCAACAGCCCCAAAAAAGGGCTCTACATCGGCAACAACTACTGGCGGGTCATGAAAAATTTTTCAAAAGACTGCGTCCTGCTGGTGCTCGCAAGCCAGCACTACGACCAATCCGACTACATCCGCAACTACAAAGAATTTTTAACCTACACAAAAAATGCAGCCAAGTAAATTAGGACTTTATTTTGAAGAGTTTGAAGAAGGCGGGACAATTTGCCACGCCCTCTCCAAAACTATTTTTGAAAGCGACAACAACCTGTTCAGCCTGCTGACGATGAACCACCACCCCGTCCACACGAACGCCGACTACGCCGCAAAAAACCAGCACGGCAAAATCCTAGTCGTGGGCACGCTCGTGTTTTCGATAGTCGTGGGCATGACAGTCCCCGACATAAGCGGCAAGGCAATCGCGAATTTGGGCTATGAGGACATAAAGCACCTCGGCCCCGTCTTCATCGGCGACACCCTTTACGCCGAAACTAAAATCATTTCCAAAAGAGAATCCAAGACAAAGCCCGACCGCGGAATAATCTACGTCGAAACTGTCGCCAAAAACCAAAACGGCGAAAAGGTTTTGAGCTTCCGCCGCAATGTCCTGGTTAAGAAAATGGAGGCCTAATTTATGGAACACTTATTCAGAAGTTTAATGTTTGTGCCCGCCCACAACGAAAGGCTCATGAATAGCGCCGCAAGAAGCGACGCCGACGTTCTGCTCTTGGACATCGAAGATTCCGTGCCCAAGCCCGACAAGCAGTTTGCAAGGGAGAACATCCTATCCTACATAAAAAGCGGGGCGTTCAAAAACCGCCCGCTCTATCCGCGCATAAACGACCGCGAAAGCGGCGAGCTTTTAAAGGACGTATACCAGCTGACAGTGCCGGGAATTTCGGGCTTTATGTACCCCAAGGCGACAAACGGCGAGGACATCTATTTTATAGGAAAGCTCCTTGAAACGATAGAGTACGAAAAGGGCTACCCAATCGGCACGTTCAAGCTCATACCGCTAATCGAAACGGCGGGGGCGGTTGTAAACGTCAAGGAAATTTGCACCGCATGCCACAGGGTAGTCGCGATTGCCTTCGGCTGCGAAGACTACGTCACAAACCTGCAGGGCAAGCACGACGAAAACGGCGACAGCATCTTTACGGCGCGCTCGATGATTGCAATGGCGGCTCGCGCAAGCAACGTGCTGCCGATTGACACTGTCCACATAAAAGTCCACGACTTGGAGGATTTGGAAAAGAATTTAATTCTTTCGCGCAAGCTCGGCTTCGAGGGCATGCTCGTTTTAAACCCGAAGGAGCTGCCGCTCGTGCACAAATACTACTCGCCCTCCCCCGAAGAGGTGCAGTGGGCGCAGGAGATGATTTCGCTTGCCGAAGAAGCGGTAAAAAGCGGCAAGGGAGTGGCGATGAAGGAAAACAAATTCATTGGCCCGCCCATGGTAAAAATGGCGGCGAACATAATAAAAAAACACAATCTTACAAAATAGCCCATGGACTACCCCATAGACGAAACCGACCTGTCAAACGAATACGCGCTGCATTTCGAGCATCAATGCGAATTGATGAAAAACAATTTCGAGCGCAGGCGCATAAACTTCCACCCATTCCAAACGCGGGCTGAGGCCGCGGCGTATATAAACTGCTTCATAAAGGAAAGAAACCTTGCCGACATCGCCTTTTCCGATTCCGTAACGCTGCACGAGTGCGGGATTTACAAGGCGGTGGAAAGCGAATTTGAAAAGACGCGCAACATAATAAACCCCTTCAAAAGAACCGCCGACGGCAAGTACATTGTATTTGCCGACCAGCCGCTCGGCGAAAAGCTGAATCTGCCACGCGACGAGTATTACAAGAGAATGGCGGCCGTCGTCGAGGGCATGCGTAAAACCCTGATTTCCGACGTGCTCATAATCGGCGCAAACGCCATAACGCTCTCAGGCGAGATAGTTTCGATAGACGGCAGCGGCAACCGCGTCGCCGGAATGATGTTCGGGCCGCGGCATGTAATCGTGGTTGTGGGCAGAAACAAAATCTGCCTGAATTTGGAGGCGGCATTGCAGCGCATAAGAAACGTCGCCGCGCCGCTAAACTACATACGCCACAACATGAAGCACCACAACCGCTACCACGAGCTGCCCTGCGTAATGAAGGGCAAGTGCTTCGACTGCTCCTCGCCGCGCAGCGCGTGCAAAAAAATAGCAATAATGCGCGGCGAAGTCGAATTTAACGCGGACAGAACGCACCTTGTAATTGTAAACGAAGATTTGGGGCTATGAGCAAAAAAGTAATAATAATCGGCGGGGAAGGCAACGGGGGCGTAATCGCCGCCTGCATTGAGGACAACCGCAAAAGGTTTAACGATTTGGAATGGGAAGTCGCGGGCTTTGTCAACGACTACGAAAAGCAGGTGTGCGGCTACCCCGTGTTGGGCGGCACCGGCGACGTCCAAAAGCTTTTGGAAAACCCCGAATACCACTTCATGTGGGGCATACACATGATAGGCAGGAATATTCTAACGGAAAAAGTTTTCCGCAAGGTAAACATTCCCAAAGAGCGTTTCGCAAAAATCATACACAAGACGGCGTTCGTCGCCGAAAGCGCGGTGCTCGAGCCCGGGGTTTTTGTGATGTCGAACTGCTACATCGGCCCGCAGTCGCATATCGGGCAGTGCACGCTCATGATGGCAAATTCGCTAATCGGGCACAATACGAATGTCGGGCCGCTCTGCCATTTTTCGGTCGGCTCGATTACAAGCTCGTACATTACAATCGGGCTTTGCTCCGACGTAACGTTGGGCGCGAAAGTCCTTGAAAAGCGCAAAATCGGCAACTTCGCAGTCGCGGGAGCCGCAAGCCTTGTCACGCACGACATCCCCGACTACGAAATCCACGTCGGCTCCCCCGCAAAATTCCTAAAAAGAGTGAGGGAGGACTGATTTTATGATTAAGTTTTTGGACTTGCAGCGCCTTACGCAAAAATATTCCGCCGAAATCAAGGCGGCGGCGGAGCGCGTCATAGACTCGGGCTGGTTCTTGCAGGGCAAGGAAAACGAAGAGTTCGAGGCGCAGTACGCAAACTACATCGGCTCAAAATTTTGCGTTGGCTGCGCAAACGGCCTCGACGCGCTCATCTGGATTTTCCGCGCCTACATCGAAAACGGCTTCATGAAGCCCGGCGACGAAGTAATCGTGCCCGCAAACACCTACATTGCGACAATTCTTGCGATTACCGAAAACGGCTTAAAGCCCGTTTTGGTTGAGCCAAACCCCGATACTCTCGAAATCGACGACGCAAAAATCGAGGCGGCTCTTACAAGCAAGACCAAGGCAATTTGCATTGTCCACCTCTACGGCAGGTGCGCCTACACAAAAAAAATAGGCGAAATTTGCAAAGCCAAAAATCTAAAGCTTATTGAGGACAACGCGCAGGCTCACGGCTGCGAATTTGAAGGCGTCAAAACCGGCAATCTCGGCGACGCCGCGGGGCACAGCTTCTACCCGGGCAAAAACATCGGCGCGCTCGGAGACGCGGGAGCCGTAACCACAAACGACGAAGAGCTCGCAAAAACTATCCGCGCGCTCGCAAACTACGGCTCGTCCAAAAAATACATCTTTAAATACTGCGGCAGAAACAGCCGCCTCGACGAAATCCAGGCTGCAATTCTCAAAGTGAAGCTCGCCCACATCGACGAGGACAACGCACATCGCCAAGAGATTGCAAAATTCTATTACGAAAACATAAAAAATCCGCTCGTGCGCCTGCCCGAAAGGCTAAATGACGCCCAAAACGTCTACCACCTCTTCCCCGTTCTTTGCGAAAAAAGGGACGCCCTCCAGGCTTATTTGAAGGAAAACGAAATCCAGACGCTAATCCACTACCCCGTCGCGCCCCACAAGCAGGAATGCTACAAGCAGTGGAATTCAACAAGTTTGCCGATAACAGAGGCAATACACGCGCAGGAGCTTTCGCTGCCGATTTCGCCCGTGCTGGATTTGGGCGACGCAAAAATAGTGGCGCAGACAATAAATAAATTTAATGGCTGACGAATCCAAACAGAAAAATTACAGAGCCGTTTTCAAGGCGACGAGCATTTTTGGCGGGGCGCAGGTATTTCTAATCCTAATAAGCATTTTAAGAGCCAAAGTGATTGCCGTGCTGCTGGGGGCTGTCGGCTTTGGCGTTTACAACCTGTTCAATTCCACGATTTTGCTCGCAAGCGGGCTTTCAAACTTGGGGCTTCCGTTCAGCGCGGTAAGGGATATTTCGTACGCGCACAGCAAGGGCGACGAAGACCAGATTGCAAAAACCATTTTGTCGTTCCGCCGCCTCGTGTGGCTTACGGGCATCGCGGGCGCGCTTATAATGGCGATATTTTGCGCGCCCATAAGCAACTGGACTTTCCATAATTACGACAAGAGCTTCGAGTTCGCGCTCGCGGGCTTTGTCGTGTTTTTATCCGCAATTTCGAGCGGGCAGCTTACGCTTTTAAGGGGCGTGCGCAGAATTGCCGACTGCGCAAAAGCCACCGTTTTCAGCGGGCTGTGCGGGCTTTTGGCGTCGCTTCCCATATACTGGATTTGGGGCATAGAAGGCATCGTGCCGTCGCTTATAATCGGGGCGGCCGCGACTCTTGCAATATCGTACTTATACTCGAAAAAAGTCGCCGTAAAAAAGGTTGAGGCGAGCTGGAAAGAGTCGTTTTTTATCGGCGCGGAAATGGTAAAAATCGGCATTTTAGTGACGCTTGCAGGCATCGTAACGCAATTTGCAAGCTGGCTTATTTACATATTCGTCTCGCGCGTCGGAGGCCTTGAGGAAGTCGGGCTTTACGCGGCGGGCTGGGCAATGACAAACCAATACACAAACATAGTCTTCAGCGCGATGGGCGCGGACTACCTGCCGCGCATCGCCGCAATAAAAGACGACAACGAAAAAGTTTCCGAGGCGGCAAACCAGCAGTCGGAAATAGCCCTGCTGATAATCGGGCCCGCAATGGTCTTGTTTTTGTCGATGCTGCCGCTTGCAATTTACGTACTTTTTTCGGCGAAATTTCTCTCGATAATAAAATTCGTGCAGTGGATGCTCTTGGGCATGGCGTTCAAAACGGTCTCTTGGGCGCTGGGCTTTCTGGTCTTGGGCAAGGGCGACTCCAAAACGTTTATCTATACCGAAGTCGGCATAAAACTCATTTCAATCCCGTCCTATCTTTTGGGCTACTACTACTTGGGGCTCGAAGGCATCGGCATAGCTTTCTGCATAGTCTATATAAGCTATCTTGCCCTGATGAGCGCGGTGTGCATGAAAACATACTCGTTCAAATACTCGAAAGAGCATGTCAAAATTTTTCTTGCCACAATTTTGGCGACCGCGGCTGCGTTTGTGCCGCTTTACATCTGGGGCTACCCCGTCGCCTACATAACGGGATTTGCCGTATTTGCAATGTCGCTTATTTATTCCTTGATAGAGCTGCACAAACGCTTAGATTTAAAGGAAATAGTTTTAAAATTTAAACGCAAAATTTATGGATAAGGAAAACACATATGAGCCCCTGGTCAGCGTCGGAGTGCTTTCATACAACTCCGCCAAAACGATTTTGGAAACGCTCGAAAGCATAAAAGCGCAAACCTACAAAAACATAGAGCTCATTATAAGCGACGACGCCTCAAAAGACGACACTGTCGAAGTCTGCAAAAAATGGATTGAAGAAAACAAAGGCCGCTTCGCGCGCTGCGAGATTTTGACCGTCCCAGAAAACACGGGCATCCCCGCAAACGCGAACCGCAGGCTTGCCGCATCCCAAGGCGCATGGAGCAAAGGCGTCGCTGCCGACGACATATTATTGCCTGACTGCATCGAAAATTTCGTAAACTATGTGAAGGAAAACCCGCAGGCGGAAGTAGTTTTTTCGAACCTGAAAATTTATCACAACAACTTTAACGAGGAAAATTTTAAAGAAGTCGACGATATGGACGGCAAATATTTTTGCCAAAAATACGGCACCGCCGAAAAGCAATACCAAGCCCTGCTGCGGCGCTTCTATTGCCATGCGCCGACAATGTTCGCAAAAACAAGCGTCCTGCAAAAAGTAAAATACGACGAGCGCATAAAGGGCATGGAAGACTACCCGATGTGGCTGAGGCTGACAAAAGCAGGCGTAGCTTTCCATTTCATGGACAAGGAAACCGTATGCTATCGAAGGTCAATTTCCATTTGCAAAGACGTCCGCGACCCGAGAAAAAAGCTCAGATTTTTCCTTAATACGGTTGAATTGTTTAAAAGGCTTTACGTTTACGACAACCTCGGCTTTTTCAGGCGTTTGTGCAAAAAATATTCCTATTGCCGCCTAAAATTGTTCGACAAAATGGGGCTGCTAAAAGAAGGGGAAATTTCGCCGTTTTCAAAAAACCTGCTTATAACGCTTGATTTCATCCTAAGCCCGCAAGCGGTATATTTTTCGATAAAGAACGCATGCAAAAAAATATTTAGGCAGAAATGAAATCCATTGCATACATAATCCCCTATTTCGGGAAACTCCCAAATATATTTCCGCTTTGGCTGATTTCATGCAGGCATAATCCGGACATCGACTGGTTTTTATTCACGGACGACAAACGCCCATTCAACTATCCGCCCAATGTAAAAGTCAAATATTGCTCGTTCGCCGACATAAGGGATAGAATACAAAAATGCTTCAATTTCAAAATAGAATTGAATGTCCCCTACAAACTATGCGACTACAGGGTGGCATACGGGGAAATTTTCAAGGACGAATTAAAAGATTACGATTTTTGGGGGTATTGCGACATAGACCTTCTCTGGGGCGGCATACGCCAATTCTACACGGACGAAGTTTTGTCAAGCTGCGAAAAAATCGGCTTCCAGGGCCATTCAACCCT
>JAFXRX010000323.1 GCA_017526045.1 Opitutales bacterium | reverse complement strand
TTTTTCCAGAGACTTGTCGTTGAAAAATTCCTGCGGGCGGTTGCGGACGTGCTCGCCGCGGCGGATTGCAGCCGCGAGGGTGCCCATCAAAGTAAGGTAGTTGGCGTCCTTGTCGCCCTCCGAGTAGGTGTCGAGCCTGCGGTTTACGAAGTCGGAAAGGCTGAAGAACGGAGCCCTGCGCTTTACTTCCGCGACGATTTCGCGCGCGAGCAGGTCGATTTCAGACTCGCTTATCCTGCGGCCGACGGTTAGGTCGATGTAGGAGAATTCCCTGTTTTCTTCGGGGTTGGTAAGCGGATTCAAGTCGCCCGGGTTGGGCATTTTGAAGTCGTCGGGGTTGCTCGGGTCGTTGCCTTCGGCGTTGATTGTGGTGTTGGTGAGCGTGCGGCGCTTTACGCCGAGCATGCCGCCCAAAATCGAGCGCCAAGCCTCGTAGGAAGTCGAATTTACGTTGAACGCGCCGTCGATGCCGACGTGCGATGCCGCCTCTTCAAACGCGATTTCCGAATTCCTCAAATCCGAAATGTTTTCGGGGACGGACGAAAGGAACAGGCGCGTGTTCGGCAGCCTCATGCCCGCCGTCGGATTTAACGAATCCGTCTGCGGAATTGTGGAGAGGAAAAATCTGTCCCACATCGAGGCGTTCAAGAGGTACGAAATGTCTATCATTTCGTTGTCGTAAATATAGTCGCCCGGGGCGTTGTTGAGCTCGTTGCCCTTGTGGAATTCGACGATATTTTCGCGGCGGATGAACGGGCTTGCGCTGGATTCGGCAAACGCGTAGGTCGGCTGCCAGGGCATCGGCGAGAGGTTCGCAAACCTGAAATACGCCAAGTTCATCATATCCGACTCCTTCCTGGGGAAGTCGAAGGGAGCGTAGATTGTGCCGTCGTAATTGTAGCGCCTCGTGCCCGAAAGCGGAGAGAGCAAGCCAAAGTGGCTTGAAAGGTAGTTGTTGCGCAGCGTCGTGTTCGACGAGGGCGTAATGTTCGGGACGGTCGCGGTGTTCGACCAGGTGTGGTAGCCCTCGACGCCGCCGCTTGTGCGCCTGCCCAGGAAGTTGCTCGCAGTCCTGCTTGCGGAGCCGCAGTCCATCATGCCGACAGTCTGGTTGGCCGTCGAGCGGCGGATTACGTGCTGGTCGTTTGCATAGTCGGTGTCGACAAGCTGGGGCGAGCGGAAGTTGTACGCCGAAAACAGCGTGTTGTAAATCTTTTCCCAGTTCGGCAGGCGGATTGTAAACACTGTCGTGGAATAGTCCAAAACGTTGTTTTTGTGGATGCCGTAGCCGTCCTTGCGGTAGAAAAGCGGAATATCCTTGCCCGAGGCTTCGCCAAGCTGGACGGAGTGGTTGAAGAACCTCGAAGAGTACTGGATGATGCCTATAAATTTGTCGTACTGCCCGGAGAACCAGTTTTGATAGAGGTCGGGGGTCATGCGGTTGTTGTCCTGGCGGTAGAAGTGGTGGGTCGCGTCTCTGCCGCCGCCGCTGTCGCTATTGTAGGTGCTCGGGTTCATTGAGGTTGCCGACTCCCATTCGGTCAAGTCGTGCTTCCAGACGCGCTTCAGACCGCCCGTTCTTGTCAAGAGCTCGAAAGCGTTGCGGTTGTAGCTCCTGCCCTTGCGCTCGCCGCCCGCCCCGCGGGATGCGGGCAGAGCCTTTGTCTGGTAGCGGTAGGGGCAAAGATTTCCGTTTAGAAGAGTTTCCGAAACCTCGAAGAGCGGGAGGTTGTTGAACGCGTCTGAGGCAAGCTGCGAGCCCTTGTAGTCGTTCGAGCTGGCGTTTGAGTTGATAAATTCGCTGTCGTAGACAAACGGAACGTATCTTTCCATTACCTTGCCGTCCTCGTTCTTTCTGTCCAAATTATAGCCGTCCTGCACGAACTCGGCGATGTTCGAGGGGGTGTTGGAGCGCGAGGAGTCGTAGGTGAAGAGAAGGTCGCTGGGCAGCTTGAAGCACATGCCCGAATTGATTGTCCAGGGGGTTGAATAGCCGTCCTGAACCTGGATTTTGCCAGGGGTCAAAACATTCTGGTTTGTGGTAAGGGCGGAAACCTTCGCGGTGCTCAACGTATTCTGGTTTTCCGTGTTGTAGGCGGGGCGCAATTCGACGCTTTCGCCCGGGAGCAATATGAGGTTGCGGACATTGAAATTCAAGACGGGCATATTGTTGTCCATAGCGTCCTGCAAAAAGTCCGCAAAATTCGGGACGTCGGTTGTGTTTGTGCGCGAGTTGCAGCGGAAGACGACGTAGTATTTAGCGTCGGATGTATCCTTTACCAAAGGCTTGTTGGGGTTGTTGTCGAGCCTCGCGTAGCGAACCCAGCGCGTGCGGATTTCCGGATTTTCGGCGTTGCCTGAAAGGTACATCGCCATCGGCATTGCAATGCGCAAAACGTAGTTGCTCTGGTTTATTTTAATATTGAAGGGGTTGCGCATTACAACGCGCAGGTAGAGAATGTGGTTTAAGCGCAAAGTCGCCCCGCTAAGCTTTGCGGGATCCATATTGAAAAGCTTGTCCGCCCCGCTTACGACGTCATAGGAGGGGAAAAGCATCCATTCGGCGGACTCTACTATCGGATATACGCCCTGGGTGTTTTGGGAATTCGCCTGGTTTATGACGAAAGCCTCCGGATTTACGCCCGACTGGAACGAGGGCTTGTCGAGCGCGATTGTCGCAAAGCTCTTCAAAAGCCCGAAGGTCGGCAGGTGCTTGTCGTAGCTTTTCAGCCCGAAGTCAACGCCCGTATATTCGCCGTCGCTGGACTTGCCGCTGCCGCGGATAATCGGGTGGTTGTCGGTCAAGCCCTTGCCCGTGTAAAGATACACGCTCAAATCCTCCTCGAGCCTGCCCTGGGTAACGTCGACGGGCAGCCCCA
>JAFXRX010000322.1 GCA_017526045.1 Opitutales bacterium | reverse complement strand
ATGCCGCTCAAAACCAAAATTCCGCCGCTTTTTACGCCCGAGAGGAGCTCTTTTGCGTAGATTTGCAGAATGTCTGCCTGAATGTTTGCAAGCAAAATGTCGCAAGTTCTGCCTTGCAGCCCGTCGTCTATTCCCGCTTCGGAAAATTCGATGCCTTCAAAAACTCCGTTTGTCTTGGCGTTTTCAAGGCTCACGCGAACGGCTTCGGGGTCTTTGTCAAAGCCGTAGACTTTGCCGGCGCCCAGGAGCTTCGCGCTGATTGCGAGAATGCCCGAGCCGCAGCCCGCGTCGATTAAAAATATTTTCGACGGGTCCTTTGCCTTTTCCAAAAAATCGAGCATTCTGATTGCGCAGAGGCGCGTTGTGGGGTGGTCGCCCGTGCCGAAGGCAAGCCCCGCGTCGAAGTAAAACGCCTTGTGCGCTTGGGGCAGAGGGTAGCTTTCGCGCTCCCAAAGCGGCACCCAGTGCAGGTTGCGGCACTGCCAGGAAGTCAGGTATTTCTTGTATTCGTTTTGCCAGTCGCAGTCGAAGATTTCTTCGGATGAAAATTCTTCGGGCAGCGTTTTGAAATTCTTGCGAACCTGCCTGTACGCCTCCGCAGCCTCTTCGATATTTTCGAAATAGCCGACGAGCTGCGGAGGGGTCGCGTCGTTCATTTTGTCGATTGACCAGTTCGAGGTTTCGAGTCCGCAGAAGTAGTCTTCGAGGGCGTCGGGCAGGTTGTAGTCGATATTCGCGTAAATTTTTATCATGGCTTTATTCAAATAAAAAATGCGTTTTTGGCAAAGCTCAAATTCCGAAAAATTCGCGCGCGTTTTTGCTGGAAACTTCGGCGATTTCCTCGAGGCTTATGCCGAAGAGCTCCGCCGCCTTTTGCGCGATGAAGGGTATGTAGGAGGGCTCGTTTTGCTTGCCGCGGTTGGGCGCGGGCGCAAGGTAGGGGCAGTCGGTCTCAAACATGATTTTTTCAAGCCCCTGCTTTAGCATTGCGCTTCTCATAAGCTCGGCGTTTTTGTAGGTTATTATGCCCGTAAACGACGCCCTGCCGCCGCGCGAGTTGATTTTTTCGAGCTCCTGCAAGTTCCCGCTAAAGCAGTGGAATACTATTTTATTCCAGTCCGCGCCGCTAAAGTCTATTATTTCTATCGCCTCTTCAACCGCGCTTCTTGCGTGGACGCATACGGGCAGGTTCGCCTCTTTTGCGATTTCAAGCTGCGCCAAAAACATTTTTTCCTGGCGGGATTTCATTTCCTCAAACTCCTGCGCGCTCCCCTCGAACCTGTAAAAATCAAGCCCGATTTCGCCGATTGAAACGGGCGGGGTTTGGCTTCGCAAATATTTTTCCGCGTCGGCGCGGACGCTTTCGGGCGTCTCTTCGCCGATTTCTGTCGGGTGCACTCCAAGCTGCCAGAATACTTCGCCTTTGCGGGCGGCGGCGATTTGGCTGTAAAGAGCCCAGTCGCCCTTCTTTGCCGAGCATGTTATTATGCGCGTTACATTCGCCTGCTTTGCGCGTTCTATAGCCCCCTGCAGCTCCTGCGGGGAGGGGAAGGCGTCGAGGTGCGCGTGTGTGTCGGTCAATTCCATAAGCAAAAAAATTTAAAAATACGAAAGGCGACTATCCTACAATTATCGCGATTTCGCCACAAAAAATTTTCGGAACTTGCAATTTTTGCGCGAATATTTTTTATATTTATCAAAAACAAAAGGCTTTTTTATGGAAAAACTTGTAATAATCGGCAGCGGCTGCGCGGGAATGGGCGCGGCCATTTACGCGGCGAGGGGCGGGCTAAGCCCGCTGGTAATCGAGGGCACGCAGCCAGGGGGGCAGATAACGACCACGAGCATGGTCGAAAATTTCCCGGGCTTTGCCGATGGCATCGACGGCTTCGGGCTCGTGTGGAGCATGAGATCCCAGGCTGAAAAATTCGGCGCGCGCATAGTGAACGCGGTTGTCGAGGATGTCGATTTTTCCGGAAGCGCTAAAAAGATTTTCTGCTCGGGCGGGCAGGTTTTCGAGGCTGAAAAAGTCGTTATCGCAACGGGCGCGTCGTCTAAAATGATTGGGGCAAAAAACGAGATGGAGCTTTTCGGCGGCAAGGGCGTTTCGACGTGCGCGACCTGCGACGGCGCGTTCTACCGCGGCAAGGACGTCGTCATTGTCGGCGGCGGCGACTCCGCCTGCGAAGAGGCGGTATTCCTTACGAAATTCGCAAGCTCCGTAAAATTAATCCACCGCCGCGACGAGCTGAGAGCCTCGAAAATTATGGCGGGGCGCATCATGCAAAACGAAAAAATAACGCCCGTCTGGAACAGCGTCGTAAAAGAGATTTTGATAGGCTCCGACGGAAAGTGCGCGGGCGTGAAAGTGGAAAACGTAAAGGACGGCTCGGTTTCGGAAATCCCGTGCAGCGGAGTGTTTGTTGCAATAGGCCACAAGCCGAACACAAATGTATTCAGCGGGAAAGTGGACATGGACGAGGAGGGCTACATCAAGCCCAAGAGCGGGACATTTGTCTGCACGAATGTGGAAAACGTTTTTGTTGCGGGAGACTGCTCCGACAAGCGGTACAGGCAGGCGATTACAGCCGCGGCTCTCGGCGCAATGGCGGGCATTGAGGCAACCAGATAGCGCGCTGCGCATGCGGGAATTCGCATTTTTAAAGTCTAAGTTTTTGGCTTTAATTTGAATAAATTAGTGTTAAGATAAAGAATATGTTTAAGCGATTTTTCTTTATATTTGTTTTGATTTCGGCATTTCTTTCGGCGTTTGCCGCGGAAATTAAAAACGCAAAGTACGTCTTTTTGTTCATAGGAGACGGCATGTCGCTGCCGCAGCGCATGGCGGCTGAAAACTACGTAAAAAGCATTGGAGAGCCAGATTTGGCAATGAACGCGCTCGCCGAGCAGGCCATAACTTTCACGCGCTCCAACGACTCCCTCATAACCGACTCAGCCGCGAGCGCGACTGCAATCGCATGCGGCGAGAAAACCGACAACCACTTTGTCGGCGTAACCCCGAAGGGCGAGAGGCTTGAGTCCGTCGCCGAGGCCGCGAAAAAAGCGGGCAAGAAAGTCGGCATTGTAACGAGCGTAACCCTCAACCACGCAACCCCCGCGGGCTTTTACGCCCACAACACAAACCGAAGCAGCGAATACGAAATCGCGCTCGATTTGATTGGGTCGAATTTCGACTATTTCGGCGGCGGAGGCATAGCCCGCCACAAGGACGAAAAGGCAAAGTCGTACAAGGGCGACATTTACGATTTGGCGCGCGAAAAAGGCTACGAGGTCTTTGTCGGCGCAAAAGAATTTGAAAAAATCCCCGAGGGCTGCAAAAAAACAATCGCAGTCGAAAACAAGGGCGGGGCGCTGCCTTATTTTATCGACAACCAAAAAACAACGCGCCTCGCCGATTTCACGAAAAAAGGCATCGAGCTTTTGGACAACCCCAAGGGGTTTTTCATGATGGTCGAGGGCGGCAAAATCGACTGGATGTGCCACGCAAACGACGCCGCAACCACAATCATGGAAATTTTGGAGCTCGACAGCGCAATAAAAGTCGCGCTCGATTTCGCAAAAAAGCATCCGCTTCAAACCCTGATTGTCGTGACGGGCGACCACGAAACGGGCGGGCTTACGCTCGGCTTTGCGGGGACGGGCTACAAGCTTTACCCCGAAAGGCTCAAAAACCAAACCTGCTCTTTGGACTCTTTTAAAAGCCGCGTAAAAGACGGCGTAAAAAAAGGCAAAATTGCGGAATTTGACGATGCCAGGGAGCTTCTCGAAAATTCGTTCGGGCTGAAATTTACCGACGACAAAAACGACCCCATGCGCCTCAAAAGCGCTGAGCGCGACGAGCTTAAAAAAGCGTTCGACCGCCTCAAGGAAAATCCCGACTCCTCCGATTTTGCCAACTGCGCATTGCGCATATTCAACAACAAATGCGGCATCGCCTGGACTTCGAACGCGCACACCGCGCTGCCTGTCGCAACTTCCGCAAGCGGCGCAAACGCGCAAATGTTTAGGGGCATGATAGACAACACGCAGATTTCAAAAAATCTTAAAAAGGTCGTCGGCAAGCAAAAATGACAGGGGCAAAAAAAATCCGCCTTAAAAGTTTTTTTGCGCTTGCAGCGTTTGCCGCCGCATGTGTTGCGCTCTGCTTTTTGAACCTTTACCCGAACCCGCGCGAAAGTGTCGGGCAGAAAAGCCCCGCGCGCGTTTTGTCTGTGGACAATTCAAACATCGAGGAGCTTGGCCTTCTTAAAAAAGGTTACCAGATTTTGCATGCGGAAATCCTTTCGGGTCCGCGCAAGGGCGAGGTTTTCGAGGCTCACAACGTACTGCGCGCGCAGATGGATTTGGACAAAATGTTCGAGGCCGGCGACACTGCGTGGGTCTCGATTTTGGACGGCGCAAGGCCCGAAGCCGACGCCATTAACGCGCAGGATTTTTACAGGCGGGGCGCCGCGTTTTGGCTGTTTGCGATTTTCGCGTTTTTGCTTGTTTTGTACGGAGGGTTTGTCGGGTGCAAGGCTCTGATGTCGTTTGTGTTTTGCTGCATTGTGGTCTGGAAGCTCGTCATCCCGCTTTGCCTTTTGGGCTACAGCGCGATTTTGGTTTCGCTTTGCGCGGTGTGCTTTTTGACAGCCGTGATAATTTTTTTGGTGGCGGGCTTTACGCGCAAGGGCGCGACCGCCTTTTGCGGCGCAATGTCGGGGGTGGTTGCAAGCTGTTTAATGGCGTGGCTCTTTGCGCGGCTGTTTTCGATAAACGGGGCGGTCATGCCGTTTTCGCAGGCTTTGCTGTATTCGGGCTTTGAGAATTTGAGCCTTTCGGATTTGTACATCGGCGGGATTTTCCTTTCGGCCTCGGGGGCTGTGATGGATTTGAGCATGGACGTCGCCGCGGGCATGCAGGAGGTGTATTTCCACAACAATGCAATTTCCCGCAGGGCTTTGATAAGCTCGGGAATGTCCATTGGCAGAAGCGTCGTGGGGACTATGGCGACGACTCTTTTGTTCGCGTACGCGGGCGGATATTTGACGCTTATGATGGTCTTCTTGGCGCAGGGCACAAGCCCCGACGATTTCATAAACAACCCGTACGTCGCCTCGGAGTGCGTAAAGACGATTGTGGGCTCTTTCGGGCTTGTTTTGGTCGCGCCTCTTACGGCTGCAATAGGCGGGTT
>JAFXRX010000321.1 GCA_017526045.1 Opitutales bacterium | reverse complement strand
TCGGGTTTTCAGCCTCGAAATACGCCTCGCCCGCGGGAAGCGCGGGACCCTGCGTTGCAAGCGCGAAGTTCGAGATGAGCGACTCCATCTGCATCAGCACATTCGCCTTTTCGGGCGCGAAAATTTTAGGGTTATTTATATGCCACGCGCCCTTTGGCATTTTGTCGATGACTTGCCTAATTATGCGTATGCTCTGGCGCATTTCCTCCATGCGCACAAGCCAGCGGTCGTAGCAGTCGCCCTTTGTCCCGACGGGGACGTCGAATTCGTAGTTTTCGTAGCCGAGGTAGGGATTGTCTTTTCTTATGTCGCGCCCCACTCCCGAGCCGCGCAGGTTCGCGCCGGTCAAGCCCCAGTTTATCGCGTCCTCTTTTGAAATTACCGCGATTTCCTCGGTTCTGTCCAAAAATATTCTGTTGCGCGTTATGAGGCGGTCGATTTCGTCGAGCGCGGGCAAAAACTGGTCGGCAAAATTCGAGACGTCGCCAAGCCAGCCTTCGGGGATGTCGCGGGCAAGCCCGCCGATTCGCGCGTATGAGCACGTAAGCCGCGCGCCCGTCAGCCTCTCAAAGAGAGTGTAAAGCTTTTCGCGCTGCGTGAAAGCGTACATGAAAATCGTCCACGCGCCCGCGTCCATGCCGTAAACGCCCACGCCAATAAGGTGGCTTGCAATTCTGGAGAGCTCGCAGCACAAAACGCGGATTGCCTTGCACCTTTCGGGAATTTCCACGCCCGCGATTTTCTCCGCGCAAGTTGCAAACGCAATGTTGTTGCACATCGGCGCGAGATAGTCGAGGCGGTCGGTGTAGGGGATGAACTGGTTGTACGTAACGTTTTCGGCAACCTTTTCCGAGCCGCGGTGCAAATAGCCGATTACGGGCTCGCACTTTCTTATGATGTCGCCGTCAAGCTCCATTACCATGCGCAAAACGCCGTGCGTCGAGGGGTGCGAGGGCCCGACGTTTATGACCATACGCTCGCCGATTTCCTCCGCGCGCATATCCGCGAGGGTTGCGGCGTCTGTTGCCTCTATAATTTTTTCGTGTTTCATACGCGTATGTAAAATCTATTTTTGCTCTCTGCTTCTGGGCTCCTTGCACGCCGTGAATTTCGCGCCCGCGCTGCTGTGGAAAGGCCCGCCCTCCATCGGCGCGGGAACAACCTTCATCGGGTCGTCGCCGACAGAATCCTCGTAGGTTTCCGGCAAAGACGCCTCCCTGCCCGCGAGCGGGAAATCCTTGCGCAGCGGATGCCACTCGTAGCTGTCCCACATCAAAATCCTGCGCAAATCCGGGTGGCCTTCAAAATTTATGCCCATCATGTCGTACGCCTCGCGCTCGAACCAGTTCGCGTTGCCGAATATGTCGGAAATCGACTGCAATGCGGGCTTTTCGTCGCTTTCGCAAAAGCACGCAAGCCTCAAATACGACAAATCCGACATCGAATAGAAATGGTAAACGCAGCCAAAGCGCGGAGTTTTGCCCTCGCCCATGTCAACCGAGGCGATGTCGCAAAGGCTGTCGAATGAAAATTCGTTTTTAAGAATTAGAACCGCCTCTTTCAAATTTTGCGGCGAGCAGTCAAAAGCGAGAATGCCGTCCTTGCCTCCTTCGCGGATTTTAAGATACGGCATTTTTGTCAAAAATTCTTCGGTGTTCATAAAAAGCCTTATTGCACTGCTTTAAATAGCGTTTTTGCGGAATGCTCCGTCTTTATTTTTTCCTGCAATTTCATAAGCGCGTCGAGCAGGGCTTCGGGGCGCGGCGGGCAGCCCGCCAAATAGACGTCAACGGGGACGATTTTGTCGAGCC
>JAFXRX010000320.1 GCA_017526045.1 Opitutales bacterium | reverse complement strand
CGGCGGAAGTAGAGCGTTCTTTGCGCGTTCTCGACGGCGCAATCGCCGCATTCTGCTCGGTCGCGGGCGTACAGCCCCAGTCCGAAACCGTATGGAGGCAGATGAACAAGTACAGCGTCCCGCGCCTTGCGTTCATCAACAAGATGGACAGAACCGGCGCGGACTTTTACAGCGCGGTAAACGACATCAAGGAAAAGCTCAACGGCAATCCGCACCCGCTTTACCTGCCCATCGGCGCCGAGGCAAACTTCAAGGGCCTTGTCGACCTCGTCCAAATGGTTGCCTACGTCTATGACGAAAGCGACCCGCAGGGCATGAAGTACGACACTGTCGAAATTCCCGCCGAATACAAGGAAAAGGCCGTAGAATACCGCCACGCCCTCATCGAGGCAATCGCCGATTTCGACGACGAAATCATGGAAAAGTTCCTCGACGGCGTCGAAGAATTCTCCGACGACGAAATCCGCCGCGGCATCCGCAAGGCGACAATGACCCGCCAGTTCGTGGGCGTCATCCCCGGCTCCGCCCTCAAAAACAAGGGCGTCCAGATGCTTTTGAACGCGGTTGTCGACTACCTGCCAAGCCCCATCGACGTTCCGCCGATTAAGGCTTACGCCGAAGGCGACGAAGAAACTCCGTCTTTGGAAATCGTCGCAGACGACACAGCCCCGACAACGGCTTTGGCTTTCAAGCTCTGGGCTGACCCGTTCATCGGCAAACTCGTATTTATCCGCGTTTACAGCGGCTGCGTAAAGAAGGGCATGACCTTCTACAACCCGCGCACCCGCAAGACCGAGCGCATCTCCCGCCTTGTTATGTTCCAGGCGGACCAGCGCACCGATATCGAAGAAGCGTATTCGGGCTCAATCTGCGGCCTCATCGGCTGCAAAGAGCTCATCACGGGCGACACAATGTGCGAAAAAGAACACGAAGTTCGCCTCGAGCCCCCGACATTCCCGGATCCGGTTATCGCAATGAGCATCGAGCCGAATTCCAAGGCCGACCAGGAAAAGCTTTCCATCGCCTTGCAGCGCCTCTCCGAAGAAGACCCGACATTCGTCGTAACTTCCGACGCGGAAACAGGCCAGACCCTCATCGCGGGCATGGGCGAGCTTCACCTCGACATCATCCGCGACCGCCTTATCCGCGAGTTCAAGGTTGAGGCGAGCGTCGGCAAGCCGCAGATTGCGTACCGCGAAACCATTTTGGGCTCCGCGGACGGCGTCGGCAAATTCGTCCGCCAGTCGGGCGGCCGCGGCCAGTACGGCCACGCCGAAATCAAGATTGAGCCGAACGAAAAGGGCAAAGGCTACGAATTCTTCAACGAAATCGTCGGCGGCGTAATTCCAAAAGAATACATCAAGCCGACCGAAGAAGGCATCAAGGAGGCAATGCTCAACGGCGTTGTCGCGGGCTATCCCGTTGTGGACGTCAAGGTTCACTTGGTGTTCGGCTCGTTCCACGAAGTCGACTCTTCGGAAATGGCGTTCAAGATGGCGGGCATCTTCGCTTTCAAAGACGCCATGAAGAACGCAAACCCGATATTGCTCGAACCTATCATGAAGGTTGAAGTTCAAACCCCGGAAGAATACCAGGGCGACGTCATGGGCGACCTCAACCGCCGCCGCGGCCAAATCCAGGGCATGGAAACAAAGAGCAATCTCTGCAACATCAGGGCATTCGTTCCGCTGGAAACCATGTTCGGCTACGCCACAGACGTGCGCTCGCTTTCGAGCGGCCGCGCTTCGTACTCGATGGAGCCGAGCCACTTCGAGCAGGTTCCCGCGAACGTTTTGAAATCTGTTGTTGAAGGTTCTACACGCAAAGCAGCAAGAAGTTAAAATTTAAGGAATTACTACAATGGCACAGAAAATTAGAATAAGGTTAAAGGGCTACGATTTTCGCACAGTAGACCAGAGTGCTGGGGATATCGTCGAAACCGCAAAGAGGACGGGCGCGAGAGTTTCGGGCCCCGTTCCCTTGCCCACGCGCATTGAGCGTTTTACGGTGAACCGCTCCGTACACGTCGACAAGAAGAGCATGGAGCAGTTTGAACTGCGCACACACAAGCGTTTGATTGACATCATTGAGCCGACTGTCAACACTGTTGACGAGCTCAAGAAGCTCAATCTGCCCGCGGGTGTGGACATCACCATTAACATATAACTTGGGACGTTAGCTGTGCAAAAGCGTTATAGCTTTGCATAGCTGCGTGAAAAATAAAGCCTGCTCGGTCAAGTACTAATTTGGTACATTCCGCTCGCAGGCTTTATTTTTGTCCTCGCTCTGCTTTGCTCTAACGCTTTTGCCCTGCGTTAACTGCCAACAGTAAAAACAGGGACGCGGGCGGTGCAAAAGCGTTATAGTTTTGCATAACTCCGCGATCAAGAAAGGGTGCTCAGTCGAGTACCCTTTTTTTGTACGCTCCGTTCGCCTTCTCTTTTTTGTGTTCTTAATTCTTCATTAAAAAAGCTTGCCCATTGTTTGGAGGTTTTGCATACTGTCTTTTTTAAAACCGAAAAACGCATATGAAATTAAAAACTCTGCCTATATTCTTTGCATTTCTTTGCATGGGCTTTGGCGACGCGGTAAATTCCTTTGTCGGCATCGCCAAAGAAAAATTCACGCTCGACAATTTCGAGGCCAATTTAATCGCCTTTGCGGGCTACATTATGTTCGGGCTTTTGTCCGTGCCCATGGGGGTTTTGCAGGATAAAATCGGCAAAAAAAGCACTTTGATGTCGGGCTTGGTTCTCGAGCTTTTGGGAGTTGCGCTCGTTCTTATTCTGGGGGTAAACCAATTCACGATTTTCTTGATGGCGATTTTGCTTTTGGGCGCGGGCTCGACAATTTTGCAGGTTTCGGGCAACCCCATTATGCGCGACGTCTCCGACGAGGGGCAGTATTCGAGCAACCTTTCGTTGGGGCAATTTGTAAAGGCAATAGGCTCTTTCACCGCCCCGGCGGTGTTTACCGTCGCCGCGCTTAAAGGCTATACGGAAAAGGAATGCTGGCCTGTTTTGCTGCCGATTTTTGCGGTCGCCATTGCAATTTCAATAGTGTCTGTGGCGACTTTAAAAATCCGCGAGAAGGATGAGGAGGCAAAATCAGCGTCTTTGGGGACATGTCTTGCGCTGCTTGCAAATCCTTTTGTTTTTGTGATGGTGCTTGGCATATTTGTCTACGTCGGGGCGGAAGTTTGCATGGCGTCGGGATTGCCTGTCTATTTTAAGGCAAAATTCGGCTTTACTCCGGAATTGGCGACCCAGTTTGTTACATACTTCTTCATCGCGATTATGATTGGCCGCTTCTTTGGCGCGATGATTTTAAAGCGCATGGCCCCAAAAACTTTCCTTGTCGCGACTTCGGTATTTTCGCTTTTAGGCTTTGTTTTGCTGGCTTTGGGCTCAAAGGGTTTGTCGATTGCTGCTCTCTTTATAATATCGCTCGGCTTTGCGAATATTTTCCCGCTGATTTTCTCCATTACTATCGACAAAATGCCGGAAAAATCCAGCGAGCTTTCCGGGCTTATGATTACCGCAATTTGCGGCGGGGCGTTCATCCCGCTTTTGATGGGCAAGCTTGCCGACATTTTCGGCAACCTGGCGGGCTTTGCCGTTCCCGCGCTTTGCATTGTCTATATTTTGGCGGCGGCTGCGGTTGCAAAACCCGCAAAAAATTCCTAAACTAAAAAATTTATGGCATACGAAAACGACAGCAGAGTAGTTTTGACCCTCGACGCGGGCGGCACAAATTTTGTGTTTGTCGCGATGAAGGGCGGCAGGCAAATCGGCGAGAGCGTCCGCCTTCCCTCAGAGGCGAAGGACTTGGACAAGTCGATAGCAAACATGAAAGAGGGCTTCCGCAGGCTCATTGCGCAGATTGGCGTTCAACCCGCCGCAATCAGCTTTGCGTTTCCGGGGCCCGCCGACTATCCCAAAGGCATAATTTACAACGTCGGCAATCTCCCCGCGTTCGCGGGCGGCGTCGCGCTTGCCGACGTCTTGCAGGACGAATTCAAAGTCCCCGTATTCATAAACAACGACGGCGACTTGTTCGTTTACGGCGAGGCAATCGCAGGCTTCCTGCCTTACGTCAACAAGAAGCTTGAAGAGGCCGGCAGCGCAAAACGCTACAAAAAGCTTTTCGGCGTAACATTGGGCACGGGCTTTGGCGGCGGCCTGGTTGCCGACGGCGAATTGTATATCGGCGACAATTCGCACGCGACCGAGGTTTGGCTTTTGCAAAACGGCCTTCACCCCGACTGCATTGCAGAAGAGGGCGCATGCATCCGCGCGGTGCAGAAGGCTTACGCGCGCAGAACGGGGGCAGCCGACTACGCCGCGCTTACGCCAAAAGACATTGAAGACATCGCCCTCGGCAAGCGCGAAGGCGACAAGCAGGCGGCAATCGAGGCCTATGAGGAAATGGGCTCGGTAATGGGAGACGCGCTTTCAACTGCCGCTACTTTGTTCGACTCGCTAATCGTAATCGGCGGCGGGCTTTCTTACGGGCACAGGCTGTTTATGAATTCTATTTTAAAGAAGATGAACGGCACCATAAAAAAATACGACGGCACTGTTTTGCCGCGCCTTGCGCAGAAGGCGTACAACCTTGAAGACGAGGCGCAGATGGCGGAGTTTGTAAAGGGCGGCGAAAAGAAAATCAAGGTGTACGGCACCGAGCGCGAAGTCGTGTTCGACCCCGTAAAGAGGGTAGGCATCGGCATTTCAAAGCTTGGAACTTCGGAGGCCGTCGCAGTCGGCGCGTATGCGTTTGCGCTCCACAAAATCGATTCTTCCAAATAGTTTTTTTTGAAAAAACAAGCGGCGTCTCCGGGTACGGGGCGCCGCTTTTTTTGCGCGAATTCTTTTTTATGCGCCTTAAATTTTTGCGAGGCTGTAGTCGGCTTTAAGTCGCTGTATTTCCTCGAAATCGCCAAGCAGCGTGAGCGAGTCGCGCTCGCCGAGCGGCTCGAAGGGCGAGGGGCGCGAAGGGTTTTCCTGCCCCGCGCGGACAATCGCAACCACGCGCGCCGCGTAGTATTTTGTGATTTTCAAATCCGCGAGCGTCTTGCCGCGCATCGCCGATTTTCCCGAAATTTCCACGCGCTCTATGTAAATTTCCGAAGCCTTTTTCGCGGGCGAAAAATCCTCCGTCTCCAAAAATTTTTTCGCGCTTTCGTTTTCCCCGCTCGAGCCGCTCAAAATTATTTGGTCGTTCGCCGAGACGTATGTTTCCGGCATTACTTTGTATATTACAAAATCCCCGCGCCTTATGGCGACGATGTCGCAGCCGAATTGCGAGCGTATGTTGAGCTCGCGCAGCGTTTTGCCGATTGCGGCGGAGTTTTCGGGGATGTCGACTTCGGCTATTTCGTGCGCCCAGCTGTACCGCGATTTCAGCCTGCCGAGCATTACTTCCTTTTTGTGCGACTCCGCGTTTTCGAGATGCCTTTTGAAAACTTCGGCGAATTTGATTTCGACGCCCTGGTTTAGCTTGACGACGCCCCTGCCGAAGAGGGCAGCCAAAACCAAAAATTCTGCGATGTACAAATATCCGACTTCCGACGACGGGAAGTATTGTTCAAGCACCGTAAAATAAATTGCCGCGAAAAACAGGAGCGTCGCGGTGTTTGCCACGATTTTTAAAACCGCCGCCAACGCCTTGCGCACGCCGCTTTTTTCCTTGCCCTGCATTATGATTTTCATGATGACATCTTCAAGGTTTCTGAGCAGCCCGAACATAATCGGCATCGTCAAAATTCCGCTTAAAATCCACACCGACATATATCGGGCGTCGCTTTCAAAAACCTGCGCGGCCATTAATTTCCCGTACACAAGCACGGTCAAAAGAAGCAGCGCGTTGAACAAAAACGCGTAGATTATAGTTCTTAGCAGCGGCGCGTAAATCGCGGAAAGAAGCGGTTTTTTGTCGATATTTTCGGAGAGGGCGGCTGCGGAATTTTTATAGATTTTAAGCGCGAGCAATATTTTTTCGGGCGTGTGCCGCGCGGCGAAATCGCAGAAGCCTTCAGCGTTGCGCGAGATAATGGGGTTTAGGAAAACCGTAAGAAACGAAACGCCCATTGCAAGCGCGAGAACGGAGGAGTCCATGACGCCCATGCTTATGCCGAGAGCCGCGATTACAAAGCCGAATTCGCCGACCTGCGCCTTGTTCGCCGCCGCCAAAAAGGCGTCCTTGCCGGACGCGCCGCCGAGCAAAATTCCGCAGTAGCAGGCGAGCGTTTTGAGGATTGCAACAGCGGCTGAAATCAAAATTATCGGCAGCCACAGCCTTGCAATCAGCTGGGGCTCTATCATTGTGCCGACCGACACGAAAAATATGGCGATGAACAAATTCCTAAACGGGGCGGTCAGCCGCTCCGCCTTTGCCGCGATTTGCGTCCCCGACAAAACGGAGCCCGCCAAAAACGCGCCGAGCGCAAGCGACATTCCCGAGCTTACGGCAATTTCGCCGATGCCGAGCATCGCGCACATCGCAAACATTATTATCGTCTGCTGGCTCTTTGATTTCGCGAATTTTTTAGACAGCGAATTTGCGAGAAACTTTCCGACGACGTAGATTGTTATTACGAATGTTAGAATTAAAAGAACGGTTTCCCAAATCCCGCCGAGGTCTATCCTTGAAGTGCGCGCTATTCCCGAAAGCACGACCAAAAGAAAAATCGCGAATATGTCCTCCAAGACGAGAATACCCACCGCAATCTGCGCGAATTTTTTTGAGAGCAGCCCGCGCGCGCCGAAAATTTCCATAAACACGACGGTGGAGCTCATCGTCAAAACTCCGCCCAAAAACAGCCCGTTCATTCTGTTTAGCCCCATCGCCCGCGCGGCGGCGATGCCTAAAATCCCCATTGCCGCTATCTGGAAAATTATGCCGAACAGGCTCGGGGCGAAAACTTTTTTGATTTTGTCGGGGTTGAATTCTATGCCGACAAAGAACATCATAAAAAGCACGCCGAGCTCGCCGAGCTCGTTGATTGTCTGCGTTTCGTGCAGCAGCCCGAACACGGGCGAAAGAAGAATGCCGACGCTTATAAAGCCGAGCAGCGCGGGCAGCTTCAGGCGCGAAAAAATCCACGTCGAAATCGTCGATGAAATTACGATTAGAGCCAAATCTTTTAAGAGCGGATGTTCCATTTTTTATGAAAAATTTTTTCGCCTAAAAAAGGCGGAATTTTTTTAATTGTTCCCGCCTGAAAAGTTTTTTTGCCCTGCCTTTATTTTACGGGGTAGGAGCCAAGCCATTTAATTTTCGGCAATGCGGGCTCGAGCTCCGAGAAAACCCTGCGCGTCGCCTCGTCGTCCCAATGCCCCATAAAGTCGATGAAGAACAGGTAGTCCCACGCCTTTTTGCGGCTGGGGCGCGATTCGATGCGCGTCAAATTTATGTTGTTGCGGTTGAAGGGCATTATCATGTCGCACAAGGCGCCGGGGCGGTCGTTCAAAGAAAGCACCACGCTTGTCTTGTATTCGACGTTGTCGGCGCGCGGCGAGGCGT
>JAFXRX010000319.1 GCA_017526045.1 Opitutales bacterium | reverse complement strand
TGCCATGTCGAACTTTACAACGGAGCCGGCAACCGCGTCCGCCCCGCCGATGGCCAAAGCCACGCTTTTTGCCAAAGAGGATTCCGCTATCATGAGCTTGGCGGAGCTCCCGTCGGGATTTTCCGCCGCGCAAACGACGCCCGGTCTCAGGCCTTCGCGCAATCCGCCTCTGATTACTATCAAATCAGCCGCGGAGCTCTGGTCGATTTCTTCGACCGCCATCGCCCCGCCGGCGTTATTGACAGTTTTGGCAAGGATGCCATCGGCACACAAGGTGTTTGCCGCGAGCAAAGCCCCGATAAAAACGCAATGTGTGCAACGTTCAAACATAAGCCTCTTTGTTATTGAGCTGCCTTCTTTGTGTGCGGCTGGTGGCCTTTGAAGAAACGCGTCGGGGCGAATTCGCCGAGCTTATGGCCGACCATGTTTTCCGTAATGTATACGGGGACGAACTTCTTGCCGTTGTGGACGTTGAAGTTCAGGCCGACAAAGTCGGGAGTGATTGTCGAGCGACGCGACCATGTCTGAATAGGCTTGCGAGAGTCTGTCTTGGCAGCCTCGTCCACCTTTTCAAGAAGGCTCTGGTCGACAAAAGGACCTTTTTTAATAGAACGTGACATTGTATTACCTCTTTACTTTCTTGCCGTTGCGCCTCAAAATAATCTGCGAATTTGACGGCTTGCTCTTGATGCGTGTCGGATAGCCCTTTGCCAGCTGGCCCCACGGGGAAACCGGGTGGTCGCCGCCGGAAGTGCGGCCTTCGCCGCCGCCCTGCGGGTGGTCGACAGGGTTCATCGCAACGCCTCTTACGCGCGGCCTGCGGCCCATCCAGCGGTTGCGGCCGGCCTTGCCGAGGCTCTGGTTTGAATGCTCCGCGTTGCCGACAACGCCCAATGTCGCGCGGCAGTCCGCGTTCAAGAGGCGGATTTCGCCGCTGGGCATCTTGATTGTGGCGACGTCGCCTTCAACGGCAACGAGCTGCGCGCTTGAGCCCGCGCCTCTTGCAAGCTGCGCCCCTTTGCCGGGGAGCATTTCGATTGCGTGGATGCGGGTTGCCGCGGGAATAAGGCGCAAGGGCAGGCACATGCCAGTCTTGTACTCTTCCTGCTTCTTGTTGGTCGAAACGATTACGTCGCCCTTCTTCAAGCCTTCGGGGGCGATGATGTAGCGCAGCTCGCCGCTTTCATACTTGACCAAAGCGATGTATGAAGTGCGGAACGGGTCGTACTCGATTGCCTGGACTGTTGCGGGAACGTCGAGAATGTCGCGCTTGAAGTCGATGCGGCGATAGAGCTTCTTGTGCCCGCCGCCGCGGCGGCGCGAAGTTACGCGGCCGTAGCAGTTGCGCCCCTTTGCGCGGTGCACGCTTTCGGTCAATGCGCGTTCCGGGCGCTTGTTGTCAACTTCGTTTCTGCTAAGCTCAGTGTATCTGAGCGCAGGTGTCAAAGGTCTTCTTTTAATAATAGCCATTTCAAATGCCTTTCATTATGCAAGCTGTATGCTCTGGCCTGCGGCGAGTGTCACAATCGCCTTCTTCATGGCGCCCTTTACGCCAACCGAGGCGCGGCGCATGCGGGAAACCTTGAGCTTGCCCTTTACGTTCATGATGTTGACGCGCTTTACCTTTACCTTGAAGAACTTTTCGACTGCGGCGGCAACTTCGGTTGCGCTCGCGTCGTCCGCCACTTCAAAGGTGTACTGGTTCGACGCCTGAAGGTTCGCGGCCTTTTCGGTTACGCGGTAGCCTTTCAAAATCTTTTCAGGTGAAATACTCATTGTCTTACTCCTTGTTTGCGCGTGCCAATACTGTGTCGAAACCCTTGCCCGAAACGATGATCTGGTCGAAGCGGGTCAAGTCGAGGGCGTTGAGCTGCGCCGTTTCGCAGAACGCCACGCGCTCGATGTTGCGGGAAGCCAAGGCGACTTCGTCGGAGAACTGGTCGTCGACGAGCAATACCCTGCCGTTTTCAAAAATCTTGGAAAGCGTCGCAGCCATGTCCTTGGTCTTCTTTGAGGGAGCCGCGAATTCTTCGATTACGACGATTTTTTCGGCGGAGCACTTGTTGAACAAAGCCCTCTGGAACGCGAGCTGGCGAACCTTCTTGTTGATTTTAAGCGACCAGTCGCGAGGCGTCGGGCCGAATACGACTGCGCCGCCGCGGTGGATTACGCTCTTGAACGTGCCGTGGCGGGAGCGACCGCCGCCCTTCTGCTTGAAAGGCTTTCTGCAAGTTCCGCTTACATGGCCGTAGTCGAGGGTCGAAGCGTTGCCCTGGCGAGCGTTCGCCTGGTATGCAACCAAAGTTTCTTTGAGCGCGAATACGCCCTTGTCGCCTTCGAATGTAGGAATGTTCTCAAATTCCTTTTCAACGAAGCTGCTACCGTCGGATTTATATACCTTTAATTTCATTTGCGTAGCCTCCGTAATTATGCCTTCTTTGCGGTGCGGACCAAAACGACATCGCCGTTGGCGCCCGGAATGCTGCCCTTGATGAGGAGCAAATTCTTGTCTTCCAAAATCTTTACGATGGAGAGATTTTGGGTTGTGCAGCGAACCTGGCCCTGGTGGCCCGGCATCTTTCTGCCCTTGTAAACGTGGCCGGGAGTCTGGCGGCAGCCGACTGAACCGGGGCGGCGGTGCATCATGTGGCCGTGCGTTGCGGGCTGCCCCTGGAAGTTGTGGCGGCGCATTACGCCCTGGAAGCCCTTGCCCTTCGATGTGCCGATAATGTCGACCTTCTGGCCTTCCTGGAAGTTGGAGACTTTCAATACGTCGCCAATCTTCAATTCGCTCGGGTTGTCCG
>JAFXRX010000318.1 GCA_017526045.1 Opitutales bacterium | reverse complement strand
TCTGCCAGCGCGCAAATATCGAGCTTGTGCCGAATTTGAACTCATTGGGGCATATGGATAGATGGCTGCGCTACCCCGAATACCGGCATCTTGCCGAATGCGAAGCCCCGTTTACCGACCCCATGGGCAACGTCCGCCCATACCCCACAACGCTCTATCCGTCAAAGGAAGCATTAGATTTCATGGGGAGCTTGTACGACAGTTTTTTGCCGAACTTTGCGTCCAAAAACTTTAACGCAGGCTGCGACGAACCCTGGGAACTCGGCATGGGCCGCTCCAAAGAAGCGTGCGAAAAACTCGGCAAATGCAAGGTGTACGTAAACTACGTAAAAGAGCTTTTTGCGCTTGCCAAAAACCACGGAAAGCGAATGCACATCTGGGCGGACGTGCTGCTGGAAGAGCCGGAGCTTGCAAAGGAACTGCCCGAAGAGCTTGTGGCAGTGCTGTGGGGATACTACCCCGATAGCCCAATCGACGAAGAGGCAAAAATTTTAAGCGAGCAAAACCGCCCGTTTATAATCGCAGGCGGCACAAACACCTGGAACAGCTTTGCAATCAGGCTCGATGCGGCATACCAAAACATAAAGGACGTGTGCTCCGCCGCGAAAAAATGGGGCGCAATGGGCGCAATGCAAACAAACTGGGGCGACAACGGCAACCACCAGGCTTGGTGCGCAATGTGGCTTGCGGTTTTGGCATTCGCACAGTCCGCCTGGGGCGAAATTTTCGAGGAGGGCGACGTCTGCAAGGCTGCGGATATGTTCGTTTTCCAAGACCCGACGGAAAATATGTCAAAGGCAATAACCGAACTTGGCAGATGCGACCCCGCGACAAAACTCCACTCGCTGCACAACAAGCTGTTTTTTGCCGACTCCAAGAAAATCGCGGAGCTTAAAGAGCAGGGGGCGGAAGAACACTTTAAAAAGATGTTCGACGGCGCGAATAGGGCGATAGAATATTTGTCAAAAGCCCAGCCGCATTGCCCGGATTCGGAAGTCTGCAAAGGCGAAATCGCATTGGCGGCAGACCTCATAAAATGGACTGTCGCAAGGGCGAGCGACGATGCGAAAGTGCAGACGCTGAATCTGCGCAAAACGCTGAAAGTGATGCGCTCGCAATACGAGCAAATCTGGCTTGCGCGGGCAAGAGTTGGGGGCTTGTTCGAAAGCTCCATGCGCGCCTTCGCCAACCGCACCGAAGAGTAAAATTGCAATCTAAAAAAACAAAAACTTCGGCAACTTTGCCGAAGTTTTTTTTGCGCCCGAATTAGGTTAGACAAAAATGCCGCAATTATATTTCAGCGTTTGTCCCAGGGCAGGGCGATGTCTTTTCTTTGGGGGTAGGCGCGGATGTCGATGGTGTTTAGGTAGCAGAGCTGCGGGTTTAGGATGCCGTTGGGGTCGAAGGCTTTTTTTACGCGTTTCATCATCTCAAATTCCGCGTCTTTAATTTGGATGCCGAAATATTTCGCCTTTGTTATCCCTATGCCGTGCTCGCCCGAAATCGCCCCGCCGAGCTCCACCGTCTTTAAAACGGCCTTGCCCATCGCCTCGAATGCGCCGCGCATTTGGCTTTCGTCGGAGTCGTCGTACATAAAATGTATGTGGTAGTTGCCGTCGGCGGCGTGCCCGAATGTGGGCGTGGGCAGATTGTATTCGCGCCCGAGCGCCTTGAAATAGTCGAAAAATTCCGCGGTCTTGGAAATCGGCAGCACGATGTCCTGGTTTAGTTTCGACTTGTTTAAAAGCAGCATTGCCGGCGAGCAGCACCGGCG
>JAFXRX010000317.1 GCA_017526045.1 Opitutales bacterium | reverse complement strand
GATAAAAATGAGGTAGTTTTATGCCCGAAAATTTGAAAAAATGCAAACCGCGCAAACGCGGGTTTACCCTGATTGAAGTCCTCGCCGCGGCGACAATTATGGTCGTTATTTTGGGCGCGGTGCTCATTGCCGTAAGCGACGTGTTGAAGTCTTGGAACGAATCTTCCGGCAAAATACAGGGCTATTACGAGGGCGACTCCCTCGCCGACTTCATCCAGCAGGACTTGCAAAGCATGATTATTAAGCGCGACGGAAGGGCGTGGCTGGAAGTCGCCTATCCCAACAATGTCGGCATGCTGACCGCAACGAGGCTTGGCAATATCCCCATCCGCCCGCCGCAAATTATGTTCTTTTCGCCCACATATGTGCGCCCGCGCTACGACTCCGAGCAGCTTTCGACAAAATCGACCGAAAGAAAGCCCGTCGCGGGCAGCATTTGCGCCGTAAAATACCAGATGAGCTACAAGAGCCCCTTCCGCAAGGGCTTCGCAAACGAAGGCTCCAATTCCCGCCAGCCCAACGCGTTCTACGGCTTGTACAGGGCTGTAATCGATTCCAAATCGACTTTCGAGGAGGCTTTGGGCGAGGCTCAGGGCTGGGGCGATTCCGTCGAATTTGCGCTGCAGCGTTTTTGGAACGGCTCGTGCTCGATTTTGAACGACCAGGGCTACTATGTAAACGGCATGGACTTGAAAAGCTGGATTTTGTCGCCCGAAAATTTCATCGCCTCCAACCTTGTGGACTTCCAGATAACCTTTGCCGTAATGTATCCGAAAGAGGGCGCGGTAAGGCAGAACGAAAGCCCGTATGATATCGCGTACATCGAGCCCGGCACGCCGTTTACCGTCGCCGACAAGCTTTATGTCGACGGCAAGCTTTACCAGCGCTCGAGCGGCGGCGGCAAAAACTACATTTCCGCAAACGAGGTCGAAAACGGCTTTTTGGCGTTCGCGGAGCTTTCCATGACTTTTGTTTCCGACTTGGGCGCGCAGCAGATGCGCAACCTCTCGGGCGAAAATAAAGAGCAGCAATTCAAGGAATTGCGCATGAAATACGGCACGACCACGACCAGAAAAATTTCTTTCATCGTCCAGCCTGCCGAATAGCGTAAATTATGGAATTATCTTTAGAGCAAAAACAGGCGGTAAAAACTTGGATTTCCGGCGGCATGAAGCTTGTCGAAGTCCAGAAGCTTTTGAACGAAAAGTTCGGCATAAACATGACTTACATGGAAGTCCGCTTTTTGGTGGACGACCTCGATATTTCCATGCCCGACCCCAGTTCTGCGGAAACTTCCGCGGCGCAGCCTGCGGCGGCGGACGCGCAAGAGCCCGCGCAGCAAGAGCCCGCGCAGCAAGAGCCGCAAGCGCAGGGCATTTTGGTCGAGGTAAACCCCGTGCAGCGCCCCGGCGTTTTGACGGGCGGCACAGTGCGCTTTTCAGACGGCGTGCAGGCGACGTGGGAGCTCGACGCCGAGGGGAGGCTGCAGCTTGGCGGCATCGCCGAAGACTACCGACCCTCGCAGGACGACATAATGGATTTCCAGCAGAAATTGCGCACGATTTTAAGCGGCAACATGTAAGGCTTTTTTCGCCCGCAAAAATCTTCGCAAAAAAATAAATCGGCAAAAGAAAATTTGCCGATTTTTTAATGCGCTTTACTTCAAAATTTCGTGCGGGGGAAGGGCGGGGGCGTTAAAAAAAAATACGTTTTTTCTTGCAATGGCTTTGCGCAAGCGATTTAAAAGGCAGGCTTTACCTGATTCAAAATCGCAGAATAGGTCAAAGCAAATGCAAATTCCAAATCCGCATATTCCTTTTAAGTTCCGCCCGAAGCTGCTCGACTGCATGCGCGGGTACAATTTCAGCTCGTTTTTCGCCGACCTGGGCGCGGGCGCAATAGTCGGCATAGTCGCGCTGCCCCTTGCAATGGCTTTTGCAATCGCAAGCGGCGTGAAGCCCGAGGCGGGCATATTCACCGCGATTATCGCGGGCTTTATAATTTCGGCTTTCGGCGGCTCGAAGGTGCAGATTGGCGGGCCAACGGGCGCGTTTGTCGTCATCATTTCGGGCGTTGTCGCGAAATACGGGATGCAGGCGCTGCTGCTTTGCACGATTATGGCGGGCGCAATGCTCGTTGCAATGAGCCTCATGAAAATGGGCTTTGTCATAAAATTCATCCCGCGCCCCGTTACAATAGGTTTTACAAACGGCATCGCCGTCATAATTTTTTCGACGCAGATAAAGGACTTTTTCGGGCTTGAAATAGAAAGCATGCCCGCCGACTTTTTCGGCAAGATGAACGCCATTTTCCATGCGCTGGACACAATCGACTGGCGCACGACTTTGGTCGCGGTTATTTCTATTTGCACGATTTTGTTTTGGCCTGTGAAGTGGAGAAAGCGCGTCCCTGGCTCGGTTGTCGCACTACTTGTCGGGACTTTGTTCGCGGCGGTTTCGGGCTTGAAGGTCGCCACAATCGGCTCGAATTTCAACGGGATTCCCGATTCTCTTCCCGCATTTACAATGCCGTCGTTTAATTGGGGCGAGCTGCAGGGGCTGATTGTCCCCTCAATCACCATCGCGATTTTGGCTGCGATTGAGTCGCTGCTTTCGGCGGTTGTTGCCGACGGCATGATTGAGGACAAGCACGACTCCAACCAGGAGCTGATGGCGCAGGGCATCGCAAACATTGTCGCCCCGTTTTTCGGCGGCATTCCCGCGACCGGCGCGATTGCGCGAACCGCAACGAACGTAAAAAACGGCGCGAAAACCCCGGTTGCGGGCATAATCCACGCCATTGTGCTTCTTATTATTCTGCTTGTGTTTGCGCCTTATGCGAAGTACATCCCGATGTCGTGCCTTGCGGCGATTTTGTTTGTAGTATCCTACAACATGGGCGACTGGCGGGAATTTTTGGTCTTGAACAAAATGACTAAAAGCGACGCCTCCGTCTATTTAATCACGTTCGCGCTTACCGTAATTTTCGATTTGACCATAGCCGTCGAAGTGGGAATGCTGCTTGCCGCCTTCCTCTTCATACGCAGAATTGCCGAGACCACGCACATCGACGCCTTCGACCAGAAGGTCGAGGATTTGGAAAACCTCGAAAGCCTGGAAGGCTACGACATTCCGCGCGGCGTCATGATTTTCCGCATTTTCGGAGCTCTGATGTTCGGAGCTGCGGACAAGCTCGACGGCGTTTTGCGCGGCATGGCCACCCCGCCGAAAGTCGTTATTTTGAGAATGAGAACCGTCATGGCTTTGGACGCCACCGCAATAAACGCGCTCGAGCGGCTTCATTCAAAAATCAGGGCAACCGGCGCAATCCTTCTGCTTTCGGGCACGCACTCGCAGCCCTTGCAGATGATACACAAATCGGGGCTTGCTAAGATTTTGGGCGAGGAAAACATCTGCTCGAACATCCACATTGCTGTGGAGCGCGCGGCGAAAATAATCGCGCTTACCGACGCCAAGGAGCTTGGGCAAAAGTAGGCTGCCCGCCCTTTGCGCGCGAAAAAGAAATCGGCAAAAATTTTTGCCGATTTCTTTTTTTACGCCGTTTTTTACACCAAAATTTGCAGCTCCGACTTTTTCAAGTCCAGATATTTTTTTGCGCGGCGCAGGGCGAGGGCCGTTGAAAGCGTCGTGTTTTCAGGCGTGTAGGCGAAAATGTTTTCCTCGCCGACGGATTTTTCGATGCCCGAATTTTTGAGTATTTTCATGGTTTCGGGCTGGACTTCGCAAATCAAAAGCACGCCGTTTCTGCGGCGCATTTGGATTGCGAGCTCCATGATGTCGCCGGCGCTCGTGGCGTCGAAATTTATGGCGTTGCCGAGCTTCAAGAGCAAAACTTTGAGGCTGGGGGCTTCGCAAATTCTGCGCATCTGGTCCTGAAAAACTTCGCTTGCGCCGAAGAACAGGTTGCCGCCGACGTGCACGATTGAAATTTCCGCGGAGGATTGCGTCTGCTTTTTCTTTTCGCGGCCGTCGTCGCCGATGTCGAGCTCTATGACTTCCGGCGAGCTCGCCTTCTTCAAGAACATCACAATCGAGGCGCAGACGCCCACGTAAATCGCGTCGTCGAGCGAGCTTATAAGCCCCGTTGCAAACGTCAGCAAAAATACGGCGGCGTCCGCCTTCGTGCTTTTGAGCGCGAGCCTTATTGCGGTTTTATTAAAGAGGGTGAAGGCCAGCGCCATAATAATTCCCGCGAGGGCGGCGCGCGGAATGTAGCCTATGTATTTGCCGAAAAGCAAAATCCCGGCGAGCATGAAAACGCCGCTGAAAAAGTTTACGACAGTTGTTTTTGTGCCCGCTTCGGCACCCGCCGCCGAGCGCGTAAGCGAGCCCGACTCTACCGTCCCCGACAAAAAGCCCGCGAACAAATTCGCCATGCCAAGCGAAAAAATTTCCTGGTTTGTGTTGAGCCTTTCGGCGTTTTTTGCGGCGAGGCTTTTGCCAATCGAAGTCGCTTCAATCACGCAGAACAGGGCGACCGCCATGGAGGCGACAATCAGCCTTCTGAAGTCGAGCCCGTCGAAGTTCGGCATTGAAACGCCCCAGTCG
>JAFXRX010000316.1 GCA_017526045.1 Opitutales bacterium | reverse complement strand
GCAACAGCGTCGATGTCGTCGCGCTCGACTATGTCTAGATAGTCTTCGGTCATGTCGCAGCCCTTGTAGCTTTGAAGCTCGCTGCGGCGGGCGGAAATGGCCTCTACCGCGCGCTTGGAGTCTTCGCGGTTCGACTTGCGAACATCGCAGACGGCAATTACTTGGCTTTCGCGAAACCCCGCGAAAAAGTCGCGGTGGCCGCGCATTTGAGAGCCCACGCCGATGCAGCCGAACACAATCCTCTCGCTCGGCGCAACGACGCCGCCCTTGCCCAGGGCTGTCGCCGGAATTATTGTCGGCAAAAACGCCCCCGCAAACGCCGCGGCGGTCGATTTTTTCAAGAAGTCCCTTCTTGTAATTTTTCCCATAATTTTTCCCATCTTTTATGTTTGTAATAGAACAGTTAAGTTCAGATGGGGAGGAATTAAAACGCGCCGCAAAAATTTTTCAAGTTTTTTTTGGGAATTTTAAGTTTCTGCCGATTTGCAAAAAACGCAAACTTGACTATGCAGCGCGCCGCGTCTAAATTGTGCGGAAATTTTTAATCTGAAAAATTCGGAGGGCAATTTTTATGTTTACGGGAATTGTGGAGGCGACGGGCAAGGTTTTGTCGCTTGAAAACAAGGACAAGGCTTGGCTTATGAAAGTCGAGGCTCCGGGCTTCATCGCGCGAGATTTGAATATAGGAGATTCTCTTGCAAACAACGGATGCTGCCTGACTGTAGTCGCAAAAGAAGGCGACGTGGTCTCGTTCGAGCTCTTGGAGGAGACGCTTAGGCTTACGAGCTTCGAGGGGCTTACAAAAGGCTCGCTTGTAAATTTGGAAAGGCCTTTGCAGTCGGGAGCAAGGCTTGGCGGTCACTTCGTTTCGGGGCATGTGGATGTGCGCGCAAAAATCCTCGAATTTGAAAAGCGCGGCAAGAATTTTTATTTGAGGGTCGAAGTGCCCGGGGAATTTTCAAAATACGTCGTTTACAAAGGCTCGATTGCAATCGACGGGATTTCGCTTACAATAGCCGAGGTGCACGCGGATTCTCTTGCAGTCTGGCTTATCCCGCACACATTGGAAGTTACGAACCTTTCGCAGGCAACTCCGCAGAAATTCGTAAATCTGGAATTCGACCTGCTTGCAAAGTACGTTGAAAAAATAGCCTCGGGCAACCGCGAAAACTCCCCCTACCAGCCGCAATGAAACGCAGATCCCGAAAACAAAAAAGCGGCGGCAAATTTTGGGTAAAGCTGCTGTGGCTTGCCGCGATTTCGCTTGCCGCGCTGCTTTACAACGTCTCGCCGCAGGACATTTTAAAAGGCAACTTCGGCAAAAGCCGCTACGCGGTGGAGTCGGCCGTGGAAATTCCGCCAAGCCCCATGCGCGAAGAAGGCATGGTGCGCGTGTGCATTTGGAACGTCCACTGCTATCTTGACACGTACCGCATGAAAAACGGCAGGCGGATAAAATCGCCCAAGCCCGAGGACGAAAAAATGGAGCTTGTGCGCATAATAAAATCCATAAACCCCGACGTCCTTGGCATAGAGGAAATCGGCGGCGAGCCCTATACGCGGGAGTTTATCGAGCTGCTTTCAAAAAACGGAATCAACTACCCCTACTACGCGGTTTCAGACGTCAGCACCGAGTTCCCGCAGTGCGCGATTTTATCGAAAATAAAATTCGAAAAAACCAATCATCTTGCCGAGAGCCTCTTCGACTATTTCGACGAAAAAACGCGCTCGCCGCGCGGGCTGCTCGTCGCCGACTTCGACACAAACGGCAAGAAATGGCGTTTCGGCTCGATACACTTGAAGAGCAAATTCGGGGCTAAGGCGCGCGACAAGGAAAATAATTTGATGCGCCAAAAGGAGGCGGAGGCGATTTCGGCGGACATTTCAAAATACATCAAAAAAGGCGGGCTGATAATTATCGGCGGCGACTTCAACGAAGAGCCGGGCGACGGGGCGATAAAGATTTTAAAAGGCGCGGGGTTCGAGCTGCTGCCGCAAATTGGCAGCGACGGCACTGCGTTTTCCTACCTGTGGGATAAGAAAAACGAGCGCAGGCAGTTCGACTTCTTTTTGGTCTCGCCCCCGATGAAAGCCCGCGCAAAAGACGCGACAGTTCTGCCCGTCATAAAATCCGCAAGCGACCACGCCCCCGTCTATACAGATCTGGATTTTTCAAGGAATTAAGGAAGCCCGCGGCAGGATTTAACCGAGCCTCCTTGACGTCGGAGCAGGCGCGGAAAGAATGCCTGCTTATTTGTAGAAAATCTTGCGCTGCAAAAGAAAGATGCGCGAGACAAGCACTATCCAAAGCAGGCACACAATCAGCAAAATTATTGTGTGGTACACG
>JAFXRX010000315.1 GCA_017526045.1 Opitutales bacterium | reverse complement strand
GGGGCTGGGTCAACGTCGACGCCGCGGTAAACAAAACGCTGGTAGTTTCGGGAATTGTCCCCGAAATCAACGGCAGGCCCGCTTTCAACAAAAACATGTACCGCTGCAAAATGACAATGAGCGACGGCGACTACGCCTACACCGCGCCCGCTACGCTCTCTGTCGAAACAATGCGCGTGTCCAAAGACATCGATTACAATTACGACAAGTACGTCGGCAATGCCTGCAAGCTTGCCTTTGAGGCGGAAAAAATTCTGCAAACCACCGGCGAAATAACCTACCAGTGGTATGTCAACCGCAACGACGGCGAAGGCTTCGTGGAAGAAGCCGGCGCAACCGCTCCCGCTTTCAACGCCTACACAAAGGCGGAATGCGACGGCTGGATGTACTCTTGCGTGGCGACAAACGGCCTCGACAGGAAAGAATCAAATGTCGCGACGGTAAACGTCATGGCGTCCCCCAAGCTCGTAAGCCAGTCAAGGAAAGTGGCGATATTCGAAGGCGGCGAAACCGAGCTTAAGGTTGTTGTCGAGGGCGGCTATTCAATATCCTACCAGTGGGCGCGCTTCGACCCCGACACTAAGCAGTGGTATTACATCGACGGAGCGACCGACCCCTCCTACTTCGTCGAAGGCGTTCCCGAAAACGACGGCGCCTCTTTCAGGTGCGAAGTCTACGAAACAATCCCCGGCGGCGCGCCCGTCAAGAAGTTCACGACTTCCGCAATCAAGACCCCGCTGGAAGCCCCCGCGGAATTTGCGGAGCCCGCGCTTGAAATCTCGCAGCTGACAGACACCTCGACTTACATTTACGACGGCAGCGAAATCGACCGCGACGCCTACGCCGACTACCCGATAAACTTCAAGGCAAACGCCTCGGGCTACGCGCTCAAATACCAGTGGAGCTCTTCCGAAGACGGCGAAAACTTCGCGGACATCAAGGGCGCAACAAAGAACGTCTACTCAATAAAAGCCCCCGTTGCCAACCCCGACGGCGAGCCGCAATACTTGAAGTGCACCGTCTACAACCTAAACGACAGCGACATCGCGACATCGCAAAGCATTGTAATCGCGCTCAACGTAAAGCAGTGCGCGGCTCCCGCAAGCCTCGCAACCCAGGCTTTGAACTTTGAAGGCGCATCGTCTTTCGACTTCATCCCGACAGGCACAAGCAAGTGCATCCTCTCGTTTGACGAAACAACGTCCGCGGCGGGCAGCTACTCCTACAAGAGAGTATCCCCCACCACGGCAACCTTCAAGCTGGCCTCGGCAACCGTAAACATCTCCGGCGACCTCGTCTTTGACGACGACGGCAACGGCGCAGTCGGCGGCTACGCGGTTCAAAAGCTGAGCGAAGAGGAAGGCACGCTGCCCGAAACCCTGCAGCTTTCGCTCAACCAGGATTTGGTCGAAAACCTGAAGCTCTACAACAAGACGAAGGCAAACCTCGAAGTCGACGCCTCCACCCTCGAAGGTGTCGCGATAACCTACGCGTGGTTTGTCGACAAGCAGGACGACAAGGGCTTCGTTTCGGCTGGCGGCAAGACAAATGTTTTGTCTATCACCCCGAACGAAAGCATGATAGGCTGGCAGTACTACTGCGTAATTTCAAACGGCTTTGAACAGATATACTCCTCAACGGCTGTAATCTCCGAGCTTACCGACAAGGCTGTGATAACAACAAAGCCCAAGGCGGTAACGGTGTTCGACTCCGAAGAAAGCATCGGCGTATTTGAAATCGCAGTCTCGGGCGGATATGCCCCGTCCTTCCAGTGGCAGGTTTCCTACGACGGCAAAACTTGGACAAACATCGAAGGCGCGACAAACTCAATGCTGACAATCAAAGGCTCCGACTACCAGGGCACAAAGCCGAAGTTCAGGTGCGAAGTCTTCGACGAAGGCATCAAGGTTCTGACTTCCGGCGCAGTCGCGGCGACTGTCAAGAAGGCGGCGAGGTTCGCGCTGGATCCATTTGCCGTAACGCAAAAAATCGGCAAAACCGCGGATATATTGGATGTTGAAGACGGCATATGCGTCGGCATCGAATACTACCCGATAACAATGACTGCAAACGCCACGGGAGATGCGCTCAAATACCAGTGGTACGTTGACGGCGAGCCGATAAGCGGCGCGACAAAGAGCTCGTACACAATCAAAGCCCCCGAATTCGGAATGAGAGCCTACACTTGCGAGGCGTACAACCTAAACGGCAAGGAAATCGGCTCAATCGCAAGCGAGGAATTCTTGCTGGTTACCGAATTGCTCGCAACTCCGCAGGATTTGACCGGCCTGGTTTACGAAATCAAAAACGGCTCGACCCCGAGGGCTCTCCTGGGCGCGACGTCAAAGTCGGCGTGCAAAGTTCTGGC
>JAFXRX010000037.1 GCA_017526045.1 Opitutales bacterium | reverse complement strand
TACTACGGAAAGGAACATTTCGCTCGGCAACCAAACCGGCGCGACGGGCAACTTGATTGTCGATAACGGCGCGACCTTACATTGGACGACCGGCGAAATCCAAGTTACCGCCGCAAACGGCTCAACAGGCAATTTGGAAGTCACAAACGGTGCGACCTTCTCCGTTGAAGGCCCGGGCACAATGAACGTCGCATACTATGCCGAATCGACAGGCAGCGTGCTTGTCGACAATGCGACATTCTCAATGGCTAACTCCACAAGCGACTTCAACCTCTACTTGGGCAAGAATAGCGGCACTTCCAACGCCTCCATGGTAATTACAAACGGCGGCGTATTCCAGCAGGCAAGCGGCGCTAAAAACACACAAGTTTATTTGAACAAGGGCACAAGCCGCTTGGAAATTACAAACGGCGGCAAATGGTTTGCGAATGCGAACTTCTATATCGGCAACGACTCGACTTCTGTTGCGACTTTGATTTTGAATAACGGCAAAATTGCAAATGCAAGCGGCACGGGCGCCTCGTCCGACTTGATTCTCGCAAACGCTGCAAGCGCGGTTGCGAGAGTTGAAGTTTCAAACGGCGGCACTGCGGATCTGCGCACTTTCAGAATGTCGCAGGGCGGCACAAATTCCAATTCAACTTTGATTATTAGGGATGCGGGCTCGTACGTTAAGGCAACCAATACAAACGACAGCAATTACCTGTTTGCTTTGGGCGTAAACGCCGACGACGCAAAATACGAAGGCAACGTCGCAAACCTCTTCATCTACACGGGCGCGCAGTTGTGGAACGCAAACACGGGCACTTCTTGGGTGCGCGACTCCGCCCAGATGAACTTCATGCTCGTCTCCGACGACTTGTCCGCGGCGGATACGGCCATGTTCAAAACAAGCAAGCTCGCGGTTTACAAGTCCAACAATACTGTTTCGGTTCCGTTTGTAATCGACGGCGCGAACCTCTCTTCCAATGCGGCATTGGGCGAAGGCGATGTTGTAGATTTCACAATCTTGACCGCCACGGGCGATTTGAGCTACAACGACGGCATTCTCGATTTCACCGACCTTGACACTCTCGACGCAATCTTCGGCTTTAAGAACAATGTAAGCCTTTCGAATTGGGAAGATTTCGACGCGAACAATTTGTCCTGGGACGGCGCGAATTTGATTTTGTCTTTGACATACGTTCCGGAACCTGCGACATACGCCGCGATTGCCGGTGCGTTGGCTCTTGCGTTTGTGGCATACAGACGCCGCAAGTAAGATTGAGACGCAATCAAAAAAAAGGAAAGGCAAACGCCTTTCCTTTTTTTGTTTAATGAAGACCCAAAAAGCTTTTGCTGCGCAAAACTTTTGCGGTTTTTATTTTTCATTCTTCATTCTTAATTCAATTTCTTCTTTCGTTATTCCAGTGATTTGCTCGAATATTTCGTAGTCGAAGTTCGGCAGGGCGAGCGTCTTTTTTATCTCGTCTATTGTCGCGGTTTTGAAATTTTCCTTCGGGTTTGGCTTGCGCAGGTAGGCGGGCGGCACCACTTGGCTTAATCTGACATTTGCGGGCTTGTTGAACATCATAATTTGCGCCTCTTGCGTGTTGAAAAATCCGACGCAAAAGCTCGTCTTGTTCCATTTGCCGACGTTGTGGCTGCCTGTGTTGAAGCTGCCCGCGTTGCTGTTGCCCTTGTTGTGGCTGCCCGCATTAAAATACCCCGAGTTGCCGTCGCCGACGTTCGAGTGCCCGACGTTGTTCGAGCCGACGTTTGAGCTGCCGCGGTTGTTGTTGCCGACGTTGTCTATGCCCGAATTTGCGTCTCCTGTGTTGTAGTCGCCCGTGTTGCGGTTGCCTGTGTTGCGGTTTCCGGTGTTGTAGTTGCCGACGTTAAATGAGCCGATATTGCGCACGCCCGTGTTGCCGCCGCCGATATTCCAAGTCTCGTTTTCCGCCTCCTGCGGCGAATTTAAAAGCGGCATGAGCTCTTCTGTGGCGTCCCGCAAAAGCCGGATTTGAGCGCAGGTGATTTTTTCTTCGACGCCTTCCGTTATTGGCTCGACTTTGCCGCGGAACTCGGCTTCGTAAATTCTTGCGCCTTTTTCGTGCCACATGTTCCAGTATTTTGTCAGGTGGTAGCCCGAGGCGTGCAAAACGCGCTCTTCCGCTTCGGGCAGCCATTCGCCCGCCTTGCCATCTTTGGGCAAATAGGGGTTGTAGTCGAACTTCGTCGTCGGCGAAAATCCGTCCGCGCTTAGAATTTTGTAATATTTTTGAGCCATTGTTTTTGTAAAATTAGAATGTTTATTCAATTAAAAGTGAAGCCATTTTTTCGTTTTGTTTTTCGGCGCAAATTTTTTCGATAAGTTCCGTTCAAAGCGCAAAATATGCTTCCCCGCCGCGGATTTGCCGCCGCCTGCCCGATTTTTGCCCGAAATTTCGCTTTTTTTGCAAAAAAAATGCCCGCCAAAACAAATTATCTTAATTTTTTTGTTGAATTTTAAAATTGAAACAAGCATTGTTGAGCTTGATTTTTTCCAATGGGGAAAGTTCAAGAAAGTTTATATTATGATAGATCCGAAAAATGTAAAGAACAAGGCTCTCGTGGAATGGGTCGACAAGGTCGCCGCCCTTACCACGCCTGACAACGTATACTGGTGCGACGGCTCGCAGGCTGAAGCAGACTCCCTCTTCAAGATGATGATTGAAAAGGGCATGTGCATCAAGCTCAACGAGCAGAAACGCCCGAACAGCTATTACTTCCGCTCTGATCCGCGCGACGTCGCCCGTGTCGAAGCCCGCACTTTCATTTGCGCAAAAACAAAAGAAGAAGCAGGCCCGACAAACAACTGGATGGACCCCGCGGAAATGCGCGCAAAGCTGCAAGGCCTTTTCAAGGGCTGCATGAAGGGGCGCACAATGTATGTCATCCCGTTCAGCATGGGCCCCATCGGCGGGCCAATCTCGCAGATCGGCGTTGAAATTACGGACTCCCCGTACGTTGTTGTTTCCATGAGAATCATGGCACGCGTAAGCCCGAAGGTTCTCGACATTCTCGGCGAAAACGGCAAGTTCGTCCCTTGCCTGCACTCGGTAGGCATGCCGCTTGCCGACGGCCAGAAGGACGTTTTGTGGCCGTGCAACCCCGAAAACACATACGTTACGCACTTCCCCGAAACTCGCGAAATCATTTCAATCGGCTCGGGCTACGGCGGCAACGCCCTCTTGGGCAAAAAGTGCCTGAGCTTGCGCATCGCCTCGGCTATGGGCCGCGACGAAGGCTGGATGGCTGAGCACATGCTCATCCTCGGCGTAAAAGACCCCTCCGGCAGGAAAACTTACGTAACGGCGGCTTTCCCGTCCGCCTGCGGCAAGACAAACTTTGCAATGCTCATTCCGCCGGCTGAATTGCGCAACGAAGGCTGGGAAGTTTCGACAATCGGCGACGACATCGCCTGGATTTAGCCCGGCCCCGACGGCAAGCTTTACGCAATCAACCCTGAAAACGGCTTCTTCGGCGTAGCTCCCGGCACAAGCGACAAGACAAACCACAACGCAATGCAGTCCTGCCGCAAGGATTCCATCTTCACAAACGTTGCCCTTACCAAGGACGGCGACGTATGGTGGGAAGGCATGACAAAGGAAGCCCCCGAAGGCTTGACCGACTGGCACGGCAACCCCTGGAGCCCCGAATTGGGCACTCCCGCCGCCCACCCGAACAGCCGCTTTACAGCTCCGCTTTACAACTGCCCCTGCATTGACGAAGCCGCTGAAAAGCTCGAAGGCGTTCCTGTTTCGGCAGTCATCGTCGGCGGCCGCCGCGCAAACGGCATACCTTTGGTATTCGAAGCGTTCGACTGGGCGCACGGCATTTACTTGGGCGCAATGATGGGTTCCGAGCTTACAGCCGCATCCGAAGGCACGCTCGGCAAGCTCCGCTCCGACCCGATGGCTATGCTGCCTTTCGCAGGCTACAACATGGCAAAGTACTTGGGCCATCTCGTAGAAATGGGCAAGGGTCTTTCCATGACTCCGCGCTTCTTCCACGTCAACTGGTTCAGGAAGAATTCCGAAGGCAAGTTTATGTGGCCAGGCTTTGGCGACAACGCCCGCGTGCTTTCCTGGATTGCAAAGCGCGTCAACGGCGAAGCCCACGCAAACGAAACGGCAATCGGCTTGATGCCCGACTATAAGGACATCAACTGGACAGGTTTGGATTACACGGAAGAGCAGTTCAAGGAACTGATGACGTACGATCCGCAGGTTGTCCAGACGCAGCCGCTTTCCGAGGAATTGTACAACCAGCTCCCGAATGCCCTGAAGATTCAGCGCGAGGCGTTGCTGGAGCGTTTGGCAAAGTAAAAGTAAACATAGGGACGGAAGCGGCAGAAAGTTCTGAAATTGGGCAATCTGCTGCGTGAAAAAAAGAGAAGGCTCGGTCAAGTACTATTTTGGTACACTCCGCTCGCCTTCTCTTTTTTTGTCCTCGCATCTCGCCCAATTTGAGAGCTTTCTGTGCGCTCCCTGCCAGCAATAAAAAAACATAGGGACGGAAGCTATGCAAACGCGTTATAGCTTTGCATAACTCCGCGATCAATAAAGGGTGCTCAGTCGAGTACTTTTTTTTTGTACACTCCGTTCGCACCACTAACATCCCAAAAAGTTTTTTTCAAAAACATTTTTGGGAGCCCTGTTCTCTTGTGTTTTGCGAATGGGGTGCTGACCACGCTTTGCGTGGGTAGCTTTTTGCGTTAGCAAAAAGAGCCGAGCGTAAGCGAGTGCCGAGACATTTGCGAATGCAAATGCGAGTACAACTTTGTACTGCCCCCTGAGCAAAACCGACATGG
>JAFXRX010000314.1 GCA_017526045.1 Opitutales bacterium | reverse complement strand
TTAGCCGCACATTCTACGCCCGCGGCCAGACAGGCCAGCAGCTCCTCTTGGGCGCGTACTCGGCTTTGGTAAGGCAAATTGGCCTTGGCAAGGTAAAGATGTACACCCGCCAAGAAATGATGGACCTCGTCCTCGTAAACGGCCACGCAAAGGGCATTGTTTGCCGCAATTTGGTGACGGGCGAAATCAAGTCGTTCTCGGCAGACGCGGTTTTGCTTTGCACAGGCGGCTATGGCAACGTATTCTACCTTTCGACAAACGCGCAAGGCTGCTCGGTTTCGGCGGCGTTCAACTGCTACCGCAAGGGCGCGGGCTTCGCAAACCCCTGCTTTACGCAAATCCACCCGACTTGCATACCGGTTCACGGCGAACAGCAGAGCAAGCTAACGCTCATGAGCGAATCGCTGCGCAACGACGGCAGAATTTGGGTTCCCAAGTCAAAGGAAGACTGCGGCAAAAACCCCAACGACATTAAGGAAGAAGACCGCGACTATTACCTCGAAAGAAAATACCCCTCGTTCGGCAACCTCGCTCCCCGCGACATTTCCTCGCGCGCGGCAAAGGAAGCTTGCGACGACGGCAGGGGCGTCGGCAACGTTGTCGGCGGCGAGCGCAGAGGCGTTTACCTCGACTTCGCAACCGCAATCAAGCGCGACGGCAAAAAGGCCATCGAAGACCGCTACGGCAACCTCTTTGAAATGTACGAACGCATCACGGGCGAAAACGCCTACGAGCGCCCGATGCGCATCTACCCCGCCTCCCACTACACAATGGGCGGCTTGTGGGTCGACTACGAATTGCAGAGCACAATCCCGGGGCTTTTTGTCTTGGGCGAGGCGAACTTCTCCGACCACGGCGCAAACCGCCTCGGCGCGTCCGCCCTCATGCAGGGTCTTTCCGACGGCTACTTCGTAATCCCCTACACTCTTCCGAACTACTTGGCGCGCACGGGCGCGGTCCGTCCGGCTGTCGACGGGGTCGAATTCAAGGAAGCCGAAAAGTCGGTTAAGGACAGAATTTCCAAATTCCTCACAAAGAGCGGCTCCAAGAGCCCGCGCCACTACCACCAGCAGCTTGGCAAAGTCATGTGGGAATACTGCGGCATGGGCAGAAACGAAGCCGGCCTTAAAAAGGCATTGGAGCTCATCCCGCAAATCCGCGAGGACTTCTGGAACGGCGTAAAGGTTACGGGAGACGCAAACTGCATCAACCCCGAGCTTGAACGCGCAATCCGCACGGCGGACTTCATGGAATTTGCCGAAGTCCTCTGCCTCGACGCGCTCGAACGCCGCGAAAGCTGCGGCGCGCACTTCCGCGAGGAATTCCAGTACACCGAAGGCGACCAGAAGGGCGAGGCAAAGCGCGACGACGAAAACTTCTCGCACGCCGCCGTTTGGGAATACAAGGGCTACGGCGTAAAACCCGAACGCTCAATCGAGCCCATCACGCACGACGAAGTCAAGCCCGTTGTAAGATCCTACAAATAATAAAGGAAGGAGCATTTTATCATGAAAATCAATTTGAAAGTTTGGAGGCAGAAAAACGCCGAAACCAAAGGGCATTTTGAAAACTACGCCGTCGACGACATCCACGAAGACACGTCGTTTTTGGAAATGTTCGACATTCTAAACGAACGCCTCGTCGCCGAAGGCAAGGAAGCCATCGTTTTCGACCACGACTGCCGCGAAGGCATCTGCGGTATGTGCTCGATGACAATCAACGGCATCCCGCACGGCCCCGAACGCAAGACGACTGTCTGCCAGCTGCACATGCGCAAGTTCAAGGACGGCGACACAATCGTCGTCGAGCCCTGGCGCGCGGGCCCCTTCCCCGTCAAGCAGGACTTGATTGTCTCGCGCGACGCATTCGAGCAAATCCAGCAGGCGGGCGGCTACGTTTCAATCCGCACAGGCGCCCCGCAGGACGCCAACGCGCTGCCGATTTCAAAGGACATTGCCGACAAGGCAATGGACGCCGCGCAGTGCATCGGCTGCGGCGCGTGCGTTGCGGCATGCCCCAACGCGGCTGCGATGCTCTTTACATCCGCAAAGGTCGCGCACCTTAACTACCTGCCGCAGGGCGCGCCCGAAAAGGACAGGCGCGTAATCGCGATGGTCGAAAAGATGAACGAGCTTGGCTTTGGCAACTGCACAAACTACGGCGAATGCCAGGGCGTATGCCCCAAGGGCATCACGCTCGACATGATTGCCAAGATGAACCGCGACTACGCAGTCGCAAAGGCAAAGCAGGCAATCGGCGCGCTCTAAGAGGCGCGTTGCAAAACAAGCTTAAAACAAAAAGCGGGGACGATTTTCGCCCCGCTTTTTTTGCGCATTTTTTTTCGCCGCCGCAAAAAATTTTTTATTAAGTTCTTGACAAAGCGTACGCTATAACGTACGTTGAAATCAAAATTAAAAAACGCAATGACCGCAATTTCATCAACATCCGCAAGAAACAAGCTCTACTCCCTCATAGACGAGGTTTCGAGAACGTCAAAGCCCATTGTGATAACCGGCAAGCGGGCAAACGCCGTAATGATTTCTGAAAGCGACTGGAACGCCATACAGGAAACGCTCTACCTAAAATCTATTAAGGGCGTTTCCGAATCGATCAAAAAGGGCATGAAAACGCCCCTTTCCAAGTGCTCAAAAAGGCTTGTCTGGTAGGCTGTGTACGAATTGGCATACACATCGCAGGCGCGCAAAGACGCCAAGAAAATCGCATCAAGCGGCTTGAAAGAAAAGACGCTTTCCCTTCTTGCGATTTTGCAAAAAGACCCCTTCCAAAACCCACCGCCCTACGAAGCCCTCGTGGGCGATTTGTCGGGCGCGTATTCAAGGCGCATAAATATTCAGCACCGCCTTGTCTACCAGGTTTGCGAAGCCGAAAAAACCGTAAAAGTCCTGAGAATGTGGACCCACTACGAATAGCATTTGCGCAACTTTTTTTCGCCGCCGTAAAAAATTTTCGGCTTTGCCCTATTCGCCATCGTCGGCATTCCGCATTTTGGGAAAAGAAAAGCCCGAAGGGCTTTCGGAGATTTTACTCCCCCCAACCCTTCGGACTCGATTACTTATCCCTAAAAAAAATTGTTTTCGGAAAATTTAAAGCTCCCAGCCCCTGCATAATATATATTCGCCCCGGGGCGGAAAAACTCACGGCGAATTTGAATTTTTTGCAAAATTTTTTTCGATTTGGGCAATTCCGCGCTCCAAGAGCCTTTCAAGCCCCGCATAAGTTATGCCCCCGCCCTTTACGCGGTTGATTTTAGATTCGATGTTGTAGCCGCGCAGGGCTTTGAGGCGGGCTTTCTGCTCGGGGTTTATTTGGGCGGATTTTTCCAAAGACGCCAAGTAGTCGCGCTCGCGGGCGAGATTTTTCAAGTAGTTTTTAAGCGGGGCGACATGGTCGTCGGGGATTACAAACAGGGCGTTATAGCCTTTGAGCATGTCCTTGAAATATGTTTTGGGGTTGCCCGACTTGTGGGCTTTGAGCTGCGCGTTTGTGAAGCGGCCGTCGGGGAGCTTGCCGGTAAGGTCGTTGAAAGGCGCGGTAGATTTTTTTACATAGACAAAAGTCTCGTAGCGGTTTTTGACGTAAGTTTCGAAGAGCCAGCCGATGTCGCGAAAGCGCATGTTGGGAATTTGCCCGTATTTTTCGACACGGGCGAGAATGTCGGCGTCGGATTTTATCGAATGCGGGGCATAGCGAACGATGAAGGTTTCGCGGACGAGATTTGCGGCAGAGGAAATGCGCCCCGCCCTGACAATGGCCTCGTCGGGATTTAAAGTCCTGTAATAGTCGGGACCCCAAAGCGGGACATAGCCCTGCGCCCACAGCCCCGCCGCCGCAACTGCCCACAAAACCAATATCCCCGCCAATCGCCTCATATAAACCTATAAACGCCGCCCCAAAAAAAATGTTTCAAAAAAATTATAATTTTAATGGAATTCACGCGTCCATGTTATATTTATTCTTAAATCTGAATCCATCTTCATCGTGTATTTATAGTCACCATCCTCAAAAACTTTTCCCAGCATGAGCTCAAATGACTGGTCGAGCTTCATGAATACAATTTTATTATTTTTTGTATTATATCTCAAAAACGAATTTTTCTTGTTTTTTAGGGAACTTTCTTTTATTTTTACTTTATAATCCTTCTCTAGCGGTTTGTATTCTATATCAATATCCGTTATATGCAAGGAATATGTCTTAATGCCGTTTTGCGAGCCTACTTCTTCTAAATTTAAGAAAAATTTGCTTTCGTTATATTCAACACAAATCTTCCTTTCTCCGTTTCTTATTGCGTTTTCTATGTCGTCTATTCTGCGGTCAAAGATGTATTTGCCTCTTGAATTTCTTATCACATCGTCTGATAACAATTCAATTTCCTCTTCTTCGCCTTCTTTAAGTTTTCCGAAATTAAAATATTCTCTGCTTTTTATAAAGCCGTTAAAATCCTTCTGGATCAATTGCGAATCTAATTTAAACACATATTTGCCGTCTCGCTTATTATTCTCCTTTGTAAAATTTGGATAATTGGTGACACATCTCCAAATGCTTGAACTTAATAATCCCCCTTTCGTTTCATTTTCAAAGCCCAGCCATTCATTTA
>JAFXRX010000313.1 GCA_017526045.1 Opitutales bacterium | reverse complement strand
GCTCCAGCCTTCGCCGTCGAGCTTTTGGACGTCGCGAGTGTCGGCAAATGCCACGATCTGCGCAATGCAAAGCGCGCCAAAGAGTAATTTTTTCCAGTTTTTCATATAAATAATCCCCTATCAAAAAATTCGAATGCCCGAAAATTTGAGTTTCATTTTCGCACAAACTCCCCGCGAAATCAAAACATTTTTAGCTTAAAAAAATCTTGAAAAGACGCCGCGGCTTTGGAATAAATCAAGCCAATATTTTTTTATTTCGATTTATGAAAAAGCTTGAAAGAGAACTAACTTTCCCCGACTTGGGCACATTCGGCGCCGACTCGATGTTCTGGGACTTGCAGAAAACTTCCGACGGCAGGTTTGAAGTCGGCAAAGACGGCGTAAAGGCAATATGCGCAACCGGAGACAAAAAAGTCGAATTTGTGGGCTATGCCGACAAGACTTTCGCGCACGTCAAAAGCGAGCTCGGCTACCCCGCCTACTACCCCGTAAACGGCGTAAAAGTGCAAAAGCCCCTCAAGGCTGTTCTCATGGATTTGGACGGCACAACAATCAAAAGCGAAAGCTTCTGGATTTGGATTATCGAAAAAACCACGGCAAGCCTCTTGGGCGACCCCAAATTCCGCCTCGAAGAGGCCGACATTCCGTTTGTCTCGGGGCACAGCGTCTCGGAGCATTTGAGCCACTGCATCAACAAATACTGCCCCGAAAAATCTCTCGAAGAGGCGCGCGGCTTCTACTTTCAGCACACGCACTTCGAGATGAACGAAATCATGCAGGGCAGAGGCCGCCCGGGCGCGTTCACCCCGACCGAAGGCATCAAAGATTTCCTGCTCTCGCTAAAATCAAAGGGGATAAAAATCGGGCTTGTAACCTCGGGGCTTTACGAAAAGGCTTGGCCCGAAATTCTCAACGGCTTCCAGGCTCTGGGCATGGGAGACCCCAAAGACTTTTACGACGCAATTATTACGGCGGGATTCCCCATGCGCAAGGGCGAGCCCGGCACGCTCGGCGAGCTCTCGCCCAAGCCGCACCCCTGGCTCTACGCGGAAGTCGCAAAAGTCGGGCTTGGCATCGACTTTGCAGACCGCGCAAGCGTCGTTGGCATTGAAGACAGCGGCGCGGGCGTATGCTCAGTGCGCCTTGCGGGCTTTGCCACAATGGGGCTTGCCGACGGCAACATCATCAAAAGCGGCACAAAGGCTCTCTGCCACAAATATTTTGAAAATTTCGCCCAAATGGCGGAATATTTGCTCTAAATTTTGCCCAAAAACGGCAAAAAACGCAAAATATCACCAAAAAATCGCGCGTTTTGGCGCGATTTTTTTTGCGCGAACGCTTAAATTTGGCTTGTATTTTTTCGTAAAAAAAATCATATTTTGTTTCCCACAAAAAAATAAATTCTATAACAAAAAGGCAAAAAATGGAACTAAAAGGCTCTAAGACAGAAGAAAATTTGAAAGCCGCATTCGCGGGCGAATCGCAGGCGCGCAACAAGTATTCCTACTACGCTTCAAAGGCGAAAAAGGAAGGCTTCAACCAGATTGCGGCGATATTCGAGGAAACCGCAAACAACGAAAAAGAGCACGCAAAAATCTGGTTCAAGCTTTTGCAGGAAGACGGGCAAATCGCCGACACCCTGACGAACTTAAAAGACGCCGCAGCCGGCGAAAACTACGAGTGGACCGACATGTATGCGGGCTTTGCAAAAACCGCCAAGGAGGAAGGATTTAACAAAATCGCGGCGCTTTTCGAGATGGTCGGCAAAATCGAAAAGGAGCACGAGGAAAGGTATTTGAAGCTCGCCGCGAATGTAAAGGACGGCGTGGTATTTGAGAAGGACGGCGTTGTCGTCTGGAAATGCCTGAATTGCGGGCACATTCATGTCGGCAAGAAGGCTCCCGCGCTTTGCCCTGTCTGCGCCCACCCGCAGGCGTATTTCGAGGTAAAATCCGAAAACTATTAAAAGAAACATGGGGACGCGGGCTGTGCAAAAGCGTTATAGCTTTGCATAATTGCACTCGCTCGCTTGGTTTTGCTTCGCAAAATCCGCGCTGTTCTCGCCCTTGCGGGTAAAAAACGCAGGGGCGTTTTTTATGCTCCCCAAAAGCTTTTGCTTTGCAAAACTTTTGTGGTCCGGGATCAAAAAAGGGTGCTTGGTCGAGTATGTATTAATACACTCCCGCGCACCACTAACATCCCAAAAAGTTTTTTTCAAAAACATTTTTGGGAGCCCTATATTTTTTGCTGTCCTCGTTATGCTTTGCTCTAACGCGTTTGCCCCGCGCCCGCTGCCAACAATTTTACGAAAAAAATTGGGGCGCGCAGCGCCCAAAACAAAAAGATATAAAAAAACTTCGGCAAGCTAACCTACCGAAGTCAAACATCTGCGAGGGGCTTGGCAAATAAATTTTGGAGTATAAATTTATTTGCCCAATTTTTCATTCCCCCAAAAAAAAGGAAAGGCATTTACCTTTCCTTTTTTTGATTGCGTCTCAATCTTACTTGCGGCGCCTGTATGCCGCGAACGCAAGAGCCAACGCGCCGAAGATTGCGGCGTATGTGCTCGGTTCCGGAATTACCGCCGATGTGTAGGAGAATATGAGGTCGTTGCCGTCTTTGAGGATTTCCCAAGTGTCGTCCTCGTTCGCCTTCGTTACGTTTACGAATTCGTTGTTGTCGCTTACCAAATAATTGCTTGAAGTCGTCCAGGAATTGTTCGCGCTGATAATCGTGAATTCCATCGGGTCGGTGGAGGTTGCGACATAGCTTGAGAAGTCGATGTCGAGGAAGCCCTGGAAAGTTCCCACGCTGTTGGCATTAAATGTCGAGATGCCGTTTGCGTCCGCGACGAATGCCAATGTCGCCGTTTGGGGGTCTAAGCCGCTGCCGTTGAGTTGGAGCTGGTTTGCCGCCCTTACATAGTGCGTCGAGCCGTCAATTTTAAAGAGAGCCTTGCCGCCTTCTGAACCTGTGTTGCCGATTCTAATCATTTCCGCGTAAACCTCGTTGTTTTCGCCCGAAACGATGAAGGACGCCGAGCCGCCCGCGACTGCGTCGGAGGCGATATTTATATTTACGGTTCTGTCTTCCGTGCGCTTCAAGATTGTGTTGCCGTCGAGCTGGAAGGTGTTGACGATTGTCGAGCCGGAGACGCCGCCGCGGATGTTGATGTCGGAGTCGATGAGCAAAATCAAGTTCTTGTTCAAAGCGGATGTGCTCTTTGAATATACGGTATTGTGCCCGCCTGTTGCGGAATTTCTGCCCATTTGGATTGACCTTACATTAAGCGTATGGCCTTCGCCCTGCATGTTGACTTCAAACGAGCCGCCACTTTGCGAGCCGGAGCCCGCCGCATTCATGTACAAACTGTGGTTGCCGCCTTCGCTGCCTTCAAACGCGACAGTGTTGTTTTTGCCTATGATGTTGATTTTGTAATCCGCGCCGTAATTGTAGCTGTTGTAGC
>JAFXRX010000312.1 GCA_017526045.1 Opitutales bacterium | reverse complement strand
AGATGTTCGGCAAAATAATGTCGGTTTCGGACGAGACGATGTGGAAGTACTACCAGTTTTTGATGCTTTACACGCCCGAAGAAATCGAGAAGAAAAAGCTCGAGCACCCCATGGCGTGCAAAAAGTTTTTGGCGCAGTCGCTCGTGGCGCAGTTCCACGGCGAAGACGCCGCCAAGGCGGAGCTTGAAAACTTCGAAAAGGTATTTTCCAAAAACGAAATGCCCGACGACATGCCCGAATTTGCCTGGGAGGCTCTTTCGGCAAACGCGGAGGAAACCGTCGTAAACCTCATGGCGGCCTCCAAGCTTTTCCCCAGCAAAAAAGAAGCCCGCAGGCTCGTCGAGCAGGGGGCGGTGAAAATCGATAACCAAAAGGTTTCCGACCCCGCCCTGGCCGTAAAAAAGCCCGAAAGCTCGATTGTAATCCAGGCGGGCAAAAGAATATTTTTCAGAATAAAAAAATAAAAAATGCCTGTGCAAAACGGCAGTCATGCGGAGGTTGAAGGCGTCGTGGAGCGCATTGTTTTCTTCAACGAGGAAAACCACTTCTGCATCGCCCAGATAAAACCGACAAAGCAAAAATTCCAGGAAGGCGCGCTGACAATAACGGGGGTGATGCCGAGCCTCGAATGCGGCGAAACTGTGCTCGTAAAGGGCGAGTGGCTCAAGCATAAATCGTACGGGCTGCAAATAAAAGTGGCGGAATTTGAAAGCCGCCTGCCCTCGACAATCTACGGTCTCGAAAAATTTTTGGGCAGCGGAATGATTGCGGGCATAGGCAAGGAATACGCAAAAAGAATTGTCGCGCGCTTCGGGCAGGACACCTTGAAAGTAATCGACTTCGACTCAAAGCGGCTCACGGAAGTCGAAGGCATCGGCGCGAAGCGGGCAAAGCAAATCAAGGCTTCGTGGGAGGAGCGCAGGTGCCTGAGGGACGTCATGATTTTTTTGCAGCGGTACGGCGTGGGGGTCGGCACATGCCTTAAAATCGTGCGCAAATTCGGCATGGACAGCCCGCGGATAATCCGCGAGGAGCCCTACCGCACCGCGCGCGAAATCGACGGCATAGGGTTTAAGACTGCTGACAAAATCGCGCTAAATTCAGGCATTCCAAACGAAAGCCCGCAGAGGGTCGAAACGGGGATTTTGTACGCGCTAAAAGAGTTTGAGGACGAGGGCGACACGCGCGTGCCCGCGGGAGAGCTGGAGGCTAAGGCCGCCGAATTGCTCGAGCTTACCAAAGAGCGGTGCGCCGAGGCGATTGGCTCTCTTCTTAAAAAAAACGAAATCAAAATAGTGTGCGAACGCAGCATACAGTCCGCCGCCCTCGACCGCTGCGAGGCAAAGCTTGCCGAGCGCCTCGAAAAAATTTCAAAAACCCCCTCTTGCCTGCCTCCGATAAAGCATGAAATCGCGCTCGACTGGGCGTGCAGGCGCATGAAAGTAAATTTCGCGCCGCAGCAAACGCAGGCGATTTTGTCGGCTTTAAAAGACAAGGTTCACATAATAACGGGCGGCCCGGGCACGGGCAAAACCACGATTTTGCGCGCGCTGTGCGACATCTTGAAGGCGAAGAAAGTAAAAATCGCCCTCGCAGCCCCCACGGGAAGAGCCGCGCAAAGAATGTCGGAGGCGACGGGCTTGGAGGCGAAAACAATCCACCGCCTCCTCGGCTACGACCCCGCAAAGGGCGGCTTTGCCCGCAACCAAAATTCGCCGATAGACGCCGACTTCGTCATTATCGACGAAAGCTCGATGCTCGACACCCGCCTTGCGTGCGCGATTTTAAGCGCAATTCCAAACCGCGCGAACCTCGTTTTGGTGGGGGATACAAACCAGCTGCCAAGCGTCGGCGCGGGCAACGTCTTAAAGGACATAATAGAGTCGGGCTGCGCGGGGGCAACAAAGCTTGAAAAAATTTTCCGGCAGGGCGAGAGGTCGCAAATCGTCGTGGCATCCCACGAAATTTTAAGCGGCAACAGCTCGATAGATGGGCTTGTGCCGACATCTTTAAACGCAGTGCAGCCCGAAAGGGACATCCATTTTATCGAGGCGCAAACGCCCGAAGAGTGCGTCGAAATCTGCGCGCGCCTTGCAAAGACGCTGCTGCCGCGCTGGTACGGCGCGGACAAAATTTCGGGCTCTCAAATTCTCGCCCCCATGCACAAGGGAACCGCGGGCATCGGCGTCTTAAACCAGACTCTGCAGCGCGAGCTCAACCCCTCGCAGGAGTGCGCATCCCTCGGCGGCAACTTTTTCAAGGAGGGCGACAAAATCATGCAGACGCGCAACAATTACGACCTCGACATTTTCAACGGCGACATGGGCATAATAACAAAAATCCGCAAAGAGGAAAATTCCATGAGCGCGAAATTTGAAAACGGAACCGTAAATTTTGAAAGGGCGGACTGCGCGGATCTGGCGCTTGCATACGCAATTTCAATACACAAGTCGCAGGGCAGCGAATTTCCGATTGTCATCATCCCGCTTTTGAAGCAGCATTTTGTTATGCTGCAGCGCAATTTGATTTACACCGCGATAACCCGCGCGCGCAAAAAAGTCTTCATTGTCGGCGACCCATACGCGTTCGCTCTCGCCGTGAAAAATTCGCGCACAGCCCAAAGGCGCACCGCGCTCCAAGAAAGGCTCAAATGGCGGTAAAAATCTACAATCCGCTGACAAAAAAAATCGAGGTCGAGGACGTCTGCCAAGAGGCGTTCCTGCGGTTTTTGTACGGAAATTTCTTCGGCAAATTTTTGCTGTGGGCTCTGTTCAAGCGCGCGATTTTTTCCAGGGCAATAGGCGTCTGGGCGAACATGGGCATAAGCAAATCCGCGGCGCGCAAATTCGCAAAAAACCACAATATAAGAATTGCCGACTTCAAAAAATCGCCCGAAGAATTTAAAAGCTTCAACGACTTTTTCACGCGCGAAATCCGCCCCGAAACCCGCCCCGTAAGCGAAGGCGAAAACGACATATCATTCCCCGCCGACGCGAGAAACCTCGCAATCGAAAATATACAAAACCGCGACGTGTTTTTTGCAAAAGGGCAGCGTTTCAACCTCGCCGAATTTTTGGGCGGCAAAGAGCTTGCCGCGCGTTTCGAGGGCGGCTCAATGCTAATTTCGCGCCTGTGCCCGCTCGACTACCACCGCTTCCACTACCCCGTCTCGGGCAGAATAGCAGCCCGCAGGGAAATCGGCGGCTTTTTGTATTCCGTCAACCCCATCGCGCTTTCAAAAAGCATAAACTACCTTTGCCAAAACAAGCGCGTCTTAACAATAATCGAGCTTGAAAGCGGCAAGATGTGCGCCATTGTCGAAATCGGCGCCACAAACGTCGGCTCCATTGTAAACTTCGACAAAGTCGGCGGCGAAATAAGGCGCGGGGAGCTCATGGGAATGTTCAAATTCGGCGGCTCGTGCATCGTTTCGATTTTCGAAAAAGGCACGGCAAAATTCAGCCAAGAGCTGATAGATTTGAGCAGCGAGCCGATTGAATACCTGTCAACGGCAAACTCAAAAGCGGGCGAACTTCTACAGTAAAATTTTTATGCCAAACCTGACGCAAAAGCTCCAAAAATTCAAGGACATCTCCGTAAAGCTGACACTTTCGGAGAGGTTTGGCGACGCGCTGAAAATCTGCGAGGCGGCTATTGAAATGCTGGACGCCTCGGCTGAAAAAGACAGCCCCGAAGGCATAAAATGGCTCGGCGCGCTCGAAAGCGCAAAGGCAGGCGTCTTCATGGCTCAAAAGGATTTTGCAAAGGCAAAAGACGCCTATTGCGCCGCGCTCGAACACATTGCAATGCTGCCTCGCGGCGTCGAATTTTCCGTTGCGCTCGACAATCTCGCAAAAGCGTTCCAGGGCTTGGGCGACGCGCAAAACTACATTTCATGCAAGCTCGCCGCCCTTGAAAATCTCGAAGAGACTGCGGCGGCTTCAAAGGGGCTCGTCGCAAAAAAATACAAGAGCCTCGCGGGCGAAATGGAAGCTTTGGGCAGAAGCGCGGAGGCGATAGAGCTCAGGCGCAAGGCTCAAAAAATCGAGGAAGGCGGGCTGTAAAAATTTTCACTGCCCGCCGCATTTTTCGATTTTAAAATCCGCAAATTTCGTTTTCGCGCCGCTGTCGCCCGTAAAAATAAACCCGACCCAGCCGAAGGTTTGCGAAAAATTTTCGCGGGCGGGAATGCTGGTTTTTACAAGCTCTTTTCCCCCGCCGCAAATGCGCAAATTTTCAACCGCGCATGGATTTCCGCCGTTTACAAACGCAAACATTTCAACGTCGAGCCACATGTTTTCGGGCAGCTTCGCGTTCAGCGGGACAAAGCTCAGATTGCGGATTTCAAACTTCGCCCCGCGGCCTAAGACGCCCTCGTTTTCGCGCAGTTCGAACAAAAATCTGCTCCCCGCCTCAAGCTTCATTTTAAACGAAATTTTTACGTGTTGGGAAAATTTGAATTTGCAGCGGTAATAGAAATAGGGCATCCACGAGGGCTCGCATTTTTCGTCGGCAACCTCCAAAACTTTGCCGAATTTTTCATCATTGACCACCCTGCCCTTTTCGCCGACAAATTCGACGTTTAAAACGGGCTTTTCGTTAATTTTCTCGCGGCTGAAATCGTCGAAGACGTACTGCTCGAAGTCCGATTCTTTGGCGGTGCGCAGCACTGCGGGGAACTTGTGGCTTTTGAGAATTTCATCGGCTATTGCGCGCATTTTGCCCTGCGCGCCCGCCCGCAAAACATCCAATTTTTCAAAGCCGATTTTTTCCGCCGCAGAGCCTTTATTTTGCTCCGCGCCCTTTGCGATTTTTTCAAAATCGAAATATTCCTCAACCGAGCCAATGTCCTGCCCCGACTTGCGCCACGCCTCGAAGTCCATGCCCGCAAAATCGAGCTTCGCCCCGCCGCCCCAGTATGCGTTGCGCTCAAACTTCGCGTTTTTTGGCGCGATTGCCTCCCCGCGCAAAACAGGAGAATTCGGCGGGAAAAACAGCATATTTTTGCGGAAGACAAAAGAGTTTTCGCGGTGCCTGCCAAGCCCAGTCTGGAAGTCGCGCGAGCCGACAAACAAATTGTTTTCGACTGTGCAGTTCGAGCCGTAGTGCATAAAATACCCGCCCTCCTGCGCGTTTTTCACAAAATTTTTGCGCACCGAAAAGCCCGACGAGCCCTCGTCGTTGTAAATCCCCCAGCCGCCGTAATTGTGGCATGTTATATCGGAAATGACGTTGCCAATAATTTCGGAGCCCTCGGACGAGCCGAGAGTGTAAATGCCGCCCAAGTCGCTCATGACGCCGAATGAAAGATTGCTTATTCTGTTGAAGTTTATGCGATTGTTTTGCGTGTGGGTCGGCGCGCTGCCCCACGTCCAGCCGACGGAAATTCCCGTATAGTAGCCGTCTAAAATTTCGTTATGGGAAATCTCGCACGAAGAAACGTCGAAGGCCAAAATGCCCACGCCCGACTTGCACTCCCTGCCGTAGCAAAAAATTATGTTGTTTGAAACTTTTATCCTGCCGCTCGTAAGCCCGTCCAATTCGGGGGTCTCCGACGGCGCCGCCTTTTTTGGAACGCCAAGTCGCACTCCGCCCGCGCCCAAGTCGCACATTTGGCAGTTTTCGATTTTGGAATCCCACACCGACTCGGCAAATTCGATTGCGTATCCGCCCGAGTGTCTGAAAATGCAGCCCTCAAAAACAATTCCGCTTGCGTTTTTAAAAGAGACAAGCGCGGGAAACGAAGTCGCGCCCTGCGCGGACGTGCGCCACGCCCCGTTTTCGAGAGCCTTTACGCCGCCGCACTCAAAGGCGATGTTTTGGAATTTCACATCGCGCATTTTTTCCGCCGCGCTTTTGCCCGCCCCGAAAAGCAGGGTTTCAAGCCGCGGATAGACGGCGCGGGCGGCTTTCATATCCTCGAACTCGCGGGGCTTGTAAAAAATTTTTCTTTTGGATTTGTCGAAGCAAAACTCGCCGCCGAGGTCGAGAGCCGGGCGGATGTTTAAAATTTTGTAGCGCGGATTTTTGTCGTATATAAAAAAGGGGCGGCACGAGGCTGGCGGCAAAAATTTGACAAGAACGCTCTCTTCGTCCATGCCCTGTTGCTCCAGTTTTTCGGGCTTTAGCCAAACGTGAATCCAAGACATGTACACGTCTATGCGCGCGTTTTTTAGCTCCTCGGCGGAGAGCGGCAAAAGCGGCAAGACGTCTTTTTTGTCCGCCGCAAATTCCTCGGAGCTGCCGCCGCGCCCAAAGCTTGGAACTTTGCGCTTCACGAAAAAGAAACCGCCGTTCGGGGTTTCGGCAAGCTGCGCCCTGCGCGAATTCACAAACAGGGAGCTTGCCTCCTCCGCTTCGGGAACATCCGCCTCGAAAATTCCGCCGCCTGATCCGCGCCAATCAAGAATTTCCGCCCCGGAGCTTATTGCGGTTCGCCCCGAAGGATCGCCTATGACAGTCAGCCCGCTGTGTCGGTTGTCTAGGCGCAGGGGCTTTTCTATAACGTAGGTTTTGCCTTGAAGGCGCAAAATTTTTTCGGGGGTTTGCGCCGCAAAATCGAGCATATCCTGCAAATTTTCAGCCGCCACAGACGCGCCGAAAGACAAAACCGCGCAAAAAATCCCGCAAAAAATTTTCATATAAAAGTTTAATAGCCAATAAAAAGCAAAACGCAATTTTTTTATGAATGCCGCAAAAAAAGCTTGCCTTTTTAAGCCGATAATCAGAATGTTATAAACTTTACATAAAAGCGTTAGATTTGCGCAGGTCCTTTTTCCTGCAAAAATCCGCAGTTTTTACCGAAAATTTTTTCGGGATTATAGCGGCGCTTCCGGCGCGGAGCTGGGAACGCGGGCGCAAAAAAGCGCCCCAAAAACTGTGAAATACAGAAAAGATATAAAAATGGCAGACAAAGTAATAGACAAGGAAAGCATCATCAAGGAATACCGCCTTGACGAAAAAGACACAGGCTCGTGCGAAGTGCAGGTTGCGCTTCTCTCTGCGAGAATCGCGCACCTTACCGACCACCTCGCTTCCCACAAGAAGGACTTCCACTCGCGCCGCGGCCTCATCGCGATGACCGCAAAGCGCAGAAAGCTCCTCGATTACTTGAAGAAAAACGACCTCGAGCGCTACAACTCGCTCATCGTCCGTTTGGGCTTGCGCCGCTAAAACGCGCGCGGGCAAAGCCGCACTTTAAGGTGCGGCTTTTTCTGTAAAAAAAAGCGGGGCTAAAAACTCCGCCGCAAGGAAAATCGGGCGCGCTCTTTTTAATGCGCAACTTTGCAAAAAGTTTTTGCGCAAAACAAAAGAAGCCCCCCTTTTCTTTTTCTTAAAAAAAATTTTAGCGATGAATATTTCAGACGTCCGACCCGTCAATCGCATATCGAAAGAGGAATAAAATAATAATGAAACAAAAATACAGCGTAGAGGTCAAAGACCTCGACATGACAATCTCAACGGGAACCATCGCCAAGCAGGCGAACGGTTCAGTCACCATAAGCGTCGGCGAGACGACGCTATTTGTATCGGCGGTTGCCGCCAACAGCGTAAAGCCCGGGCAGGACTTCTTCCCCCTTACAGTCGACTACCGCGAAAACTTTTCGGCGGCGGGCAGATTTCCGGGCGGCTACTTCAAGCGCGAAGGCAGGCCTTCGGAAAAGGAAATTTTAACCTCGCGCCTCTGCGACAGGCCTTTGCGCCCCCTCTTCCCCAAGGGCTTTATGAACGAAGTCCAGGTCATCGGGCAGGTTCTTTCCGTCGACATGGTTAACGACCCCGACATTTTGATGGTAAACGGCGCGTCCGCCGCCATGCTCATTTCCGACATTCCCTGGGCTGGCCCCGTGGGCTGCATACGCCTCGGCGAAATCGACGGCGAGTTCGTTGTAAACCCGACGCACGAGCAAATGGAAGAATCCGTGCTCGACCTCATCTACGTCGGCAACGAAAAGGAAATGATGATGATTGAAGGCTCGGCGGAGCAGTACCCCGACGAAAGATTTATCGAGGCTTTGGAATTCGCCCACAAAGAAATCCAGAAAATCATCGCAGCCCAAAAGGAGCTCGCGGCTCTCTGCGGCAAGCAGAAGCGCGAATTTACGCTCTACACGGTAACGCCCGAAATTCTGCAAATGTGCCGCGAATACGTCGGCGGCCGCCTCTTGGAAGCCGTTTTCCAGGACAACAAATTGAAGAGGCAGGGCGACGTCGACGCTCTCATGGCTGAAACCGCGGAATTTGTAAAAGGCAAGATCGGCGAAGAGGCATTCGACGAAAACCAAATCAAAATGGCTTTCGAAGAATTGCAGGAAGTCGTTTACCGCGACAACATTTTGGACGCCGGCAAACGCTGCGACGGCCGCCAAATCGACCAAATCCGCCCGCTCGGCGCGATGGTAAACGTTTTGCCGCGCGTCCACGGCAGCGCGATTTTCTCGCGCGGCGAAACGCAGGCTTTGGTGTCCACAACCCTCGGCACTACCCGCGACGTACAGGAGCTCGACGGCCTTACGGGCGGCACAAAGCAAAAGTCCTTCATTTTGCACTACAACTTCCCGCCCTACTCCGTCGGCGAAACAGGCCGCTTCGGCACTCCGGGCAGGCGCGAAATCGGGCACGGCAACTTGGCTGAACGCTCGCTTTTGCCGGTGCTGCCCTCAATCGACGAATTCCCGTACGCAATCAGGCTCGTTTCCGACATCATGGAATCCAACGGCTCGACTTCGATGGCGTCGGTCTGCGGCGGCTGCTTGAGCCTCATGGACGCGGGCGTTCCCATTGAAACTCCCGTAGCGGGCATTTCCTGCGGCCTTGTGACGCGCTTTGACGAAAACGGCAACCTCCTAAAGCACGTTGTCCTTACCGACATCATCGGCGCGGAAGACCACTTCGGCGACATGGACTTCAAGATTTGCGGCACCAAAAACGGCATCACGGGCTTCCAGCTCGACCTCAAAATCAAGGGCTTGCCGCACGAAATCGCAAAAGAGGCAATCCGCCGCAACAAGGAGGCGCGCACAAAGATTTTGGGCGTAATGGCGGAAGCTTTGGCTGAACCCAACAAGGAGCTCAAAGAATACGCCCCGCGCATCAAGATTATGCAGATTTCCCCCGACAAAATCGGAGCCCTCATCGGCCCGGGCGGCAAGAACATCCGCCGCATAACCGAAGTTTCGGGCGCGCAAATCGACATCGACGACGACAACCCCGGCAAGGTTTTGATTTTCGCAAACTCCGCGACGGCAATGAAGCGCGCGGTTTCGGAAATCGAGCTTGTCGCCGCGGAAATCGAAGTCGGCAAGACCTACCGCGGCGTCGTCCGCTCCATCAAGGAATTCGGCGCGTTTGTCGAATGCCTACCTGGCAAGGAAGGTCTTGTGCACATTTCCGAGCTTGCCGACTTCCGCGTAAAGAAGACCGAAGACGTCTGCAAGCTTGGCGACGAAATGATTGTCAAGTGCATCGGCATTGACGACAAGGGCAAGGTAAGGCTCTCGCGCCGCGCCGCTTTGGAAGACATGAAGCAGGCGTAATCGCCTTTTCGGCTTGAAAAATTAAAGGCCTTTCGCGTTTGCGGAAGGTCTTTTTTTTTACGCCCTTCGCCGCGGCGCAGGCTGCGGTGGAAAATTTTTTTGCGCGGCGCATTTTTGCCGCGCGGCGGGGGCGCGTTTAAAAAATCAATCTATTTATCAGATTAAAAAAGTTTAATCTTGCCTTGGCTGCGCAAATTAATAGAAATTTTGTCTTTATTAGAAATTTATAACTTGCGGATAAACTAAAATCGGAATTTTCATGAAAAAAATCTTATTCTTTTTGTCGGCATTTGCCGCTGCCGCCGCAATGTCGGCTTGCGCAAGCGCATCTTCGAAAAAGCAGGGAGCCTTCTGCAATGACCTTAAAGGCAAAGTCTTTTGCGGCTACCAGGGCTGGTACAGAACGCCCAACGACGGCTCGGGGCTTGGCTGGGAGCACTGGGAAACCCCCGCGGAGGATTTTGAACCCGGCAAATGCGGCATCGACGCCTGGCCCGACATGTCGGAGCTCGACCCCGACGAAAAAATCGAAACTTCTTTCAAGCACGCAGACGGCACGCCCGCTTATGTTTACACAAACGAAAACCCCAAGACTGTAAACCGCCACTTCAAGTGGATGAAAGACTACGGCATCGACGGCGTTTTCCTGCAGCGTTTCGCCCTCGACGTCACGGGCGGCCACCACCAGTCCGACCTGCTTTTGCCCTCGAACAACCGCGTGTTTAAAAACGCCTTGAGCGGCGCGGAAAACAACGGCAGGGCTATCGCAATCATGTACGACCTAACCCTGATGGGAAAGGACAACGACAAAAATTCGCTCGAAAAGGTCAAGAAAGACTGGAAAAACCTCGTCGACGAATACAAATTTTTCAGCTCCCCCGCCTACATGCGCCACAACGGAAAGCCCGTAGTGGCAATCTACGGCATCGGCTTTGGCGACAACCGCGCATACACAATCGAGGAGCAAATCGACCTCATAAACTTCTTTAAAAACGACAAAAAATACGGCGGCTGCGCCGTCGTTTTGAGCACGCCCACATTCTGGCGCACTCTCGACCGCGACACCATTAAAGACGCGCGGCTCCACGACATGATTAAGAGCGCCGACGCCCTGCTGCCCTGGAGCGTCGGGCGTTTCGGCGGCATTGAAGGCGCGAAAAACCACGCCAAAAACCAGTTCGCCCCCGACGCGAAATGGTGCCACGAAAACGGCGTTTTGTACATGCCCCTCGCCTTCCCGGGCTTTAGCTGGGCGAACCGCTATGCCGACAGAAACGCGAAGTTCGACCACATCCCGCGCCTCGGCGGCAAATTCTTCTGGCAGCAGATTGTCGAAGCCAAGAAGGCCGGCGCGGACATGCTCTATGTCGCGATGTTCGACGAAATGGACGAGGCGACGCAAATTTTCAAAATCACAAACAATCCTCCCGTCGGCGGCTCGCGCTTTTTGACTTACAAGCCCGACGATTCCGACCTCTATTTGAGGCTTTGCGGCAAGGCGGGCGAAGTGTTCCGCGGCAAACTCGAACCCTCCGACGAATTCCCCCTGCAAACTTCCGCAAAAGAGGGCAAATAATTTAAACTTATCAACAAAAAAATTCTCACCACCATGGGCTTGGCTAACATCGACTATATCGTAATTTTAATTTACGCCGCCGCACTTATCGGCATCGGCGTGCTTCTTGCAAAAAAGGCTTCGGGGGGGCTTGACGAATACTTTTTGGGCGGCAGAACGCTGCCCTGGTATCTGCTCGGCACTTCCGGCATGGCAAACTGGTTCGACCTGACCGGAACAATGGTCATCACGTCCTTTTTGTTCATGATTGGCCCGCGCGCTCTCTTCATCGAATTCCGTGGCGGCGTGGTTTTGATTTTGGTTTTCATTTTGTGCTTCACCGCAAAGTGGCACAGGCGTTCGGGCTGCATGACGGGCGCGGAATGGATGCAGTTTAGATTCGGCAAGGGCAAGGACGCCGACGCCGCCCGCCTTCTGACTGCCATAGTCTCAATCCTTCCCGTAATCGGCATGATTGCATACCTCATCCGCGGCACCGGGCAGTTCCTTTCGATGTTCCTGCCCTTCCCGCCGAGCGTTTGCGCGATTGGCTTTGCGCTTGTTGCCGTCGCCTACACTGCCTCAGCGGGCTTTTACGGCGTGGTTGTGGCGGACCTCTTGCAGTCCGCGCTAATCATAGGCGGCGCGATTGTTCTTTCAATTATGGCGTACAATATGTTTGCGCCAATCGAAGTTGACGGCGCGGTGCTCTCCGCGGCGGATTCGCTAAAAAAAGTCGCCCAAGACGTAACGGGCAACACTTCGTGGACGGAGGCTCTGCCCTCTTGGAACGTGCAGATGCCCGACGACCCCGAATACAAATTCTTCCAGTTCTTGATTATCGCCATGGGCTTTTACATGGTTCAGCAGGCGATTTCCGGCCTTGCGAGCGGCTCCGACCAAAAATACTTCGCCGCGCGCTCCGACAAGGAATGCGGCAAGCTAAACCTCTTGGTCTCCGTCCTCATTTCAGTCCGCTGGCCGATGATGATTGGTTTGGCTGTCTTGGGCATTTCGCTTGTCAACGAATATTTTAACGGCGAGAGCAAAGACCTCGTCAACTACCGCGACGTCGAGGCTGTCGCAGTCGCGCACGACGGCGTAAGCAAAGTCAAGGCGAGCCCCGAGCTTATGAAAAAAGAGGCTCTAATAAAAGATTTGAGCGCGGTTTTGGGCGCGGAATGGGGAATTGACGCCGTCGTAAACAACGCCCCGCAGGTCAAAAAAGTTCTGCAAAACCACGAAGTTCAAACCGCCTCCTGGCTCGAGCTTTCGGCGGGCTCAAACTCATACGACCCAACTCTGCAAAAATATTTCACTGCCCGCCTCGGCGCCGACTGGGCTGAAAAAATCAAGTCGACCGGCAAAATGCGCATAGTCTCCGACCTCATCAAAGAGGCTTACAAAGACAAGGGTCTGAAGAAGTCGAACTGGCACGAGACAACCACTTCAATCATAAACGGCGGCAACCCCGAGCTTGCAAAAAAGATTGAGGAAATTTTGGGCGATAACTGGCAGAAAAAGCTGATGCTTGTCGGCTACCACGGCGTAACCGACCCCGAAAGAATTTTGCCCGCCGTAATCAGCGCGAAGGTAAAGCCCGGCTGGATGGGCGTGCTCCTGGTTACGCTCCTGGCGGCTTCGATGTCCACTTTCGGCTCGACTGTAAACTCCGCGTCGGCTTACGCGGTCAAGGATATTTACCAAAAGCTCGCCCGCCCCAACGCAGGCAGAAGGGAATTGATTGTGGCATCGTGGTCGACCACAATTTTAATTACCGGCATAGGCTTTTTCCTCTCGCTTGTATTCGACAGCATCAACGACGTTTGGGACTGGATTATCATGAGCGTTACAACGGGCTTGTTCGTCCCGGGCTTTTTGAGAATGTACTGGTGGAGGATGAACGGCTGGGGCGTGGCATTCGGCATGGCCTCGGGCGGCGTCGCCGCTATTTTGCAAAGAATTTTGCAGCAGAATTACGGCATTGAGTTCGCCCCGTGGGACAAGTTCGCATTCGTCGCCGCCTTCGCGTTCACAGCGACAATCGCAGGCTGTCTCATGACAAAGCCGACCCCGATGAAGACGCTCGTCTACTTCTACAAAAAGACGCGCCCATTCGGCTTCTGGGGCCCCGTGCGCAAATATTTGAACGAGGAGCAGCTCAAATACATCGACGGCGAAAACCGCCGCGACGCAGCGGCGCTGCCGTTTGCGTTCCTTTACCAGGTAACGCTGTTTATGTTGCCGATGCTGCTTGTCATCCACCAGACAAAGATGTTCCTTTGCATCTTGCCGGTATTTGTGGTTGCGGTTGTGGCGTTGTATCTTTTGTGGTACAAGAATTTGCGGCCTGACCGCAAGATGGAGCTTGAAACTGACAACTTTATTGACGCAGACGGCATAAACAAACAATAAGGCGCGAATAGCTCCGGGATCAAAAAAGCCTGCTCGGTCGAGTACTATTTTTGTACACTCCGCTCGCAGGCTTTTTTGCTGTCCTCGCTCTTCACGCCTTCTTGTTTGTTTCTGTGCGTCCGCTGCTATATTAAAAAAACACAGGGACGCGAACAACATAAAGCCCGCTGCCACATTATTAACAAAAGCGGACACGCACCCATTGATAGGATTTTTTTAATTCAGAATACCATAGAATAGGATTTTTATAAATTTCTTGTAAATAAAGAGATTTTGCAAAAATTCATTGAGAGGCATTTTCAAAAAAAAAAAAACTTGATTTTTCAAAATTGCGGTTTATCTTTTTTGTCAAAAGAAACTTTTAAGGCTTACAAACTTTTTATAAACATCAAAAATTTATGAAGAAAAATCTCTGCACTCTCGCATCTTTGTTCTTCGGCGCGGCGGCGGCGGTTGCGTCGGTTGACGCCACAACTTCCGGCGATTGGAATGATCCCGTTATTTGGAATAGCGGCGCAGTCCCGACCGCAAGCGACACTGTATATATTAACCCGGGCGTTGAAGTCACGGTAAACTCTGTCGAAACCGTAACCAACATGACTTACAGCAGCTCCGACACGGAGCGCAGCCTCATCGTAACAACCGGCGGCAATTTGACATTCACGGGCACAAGCAACTTTTGGTACAACTTCCGCCTGCAAACAACTGTTGAAAACGGCGGCGTTTTTGACGCCGGCACAATCGCTTGGGGCAACGGTGGCTGGAACAACATCACCGTAACGGGCGAAGGCTCGACATTCACCGCAAAATTCAGCGAGCTCCGCGGCTCGGTGGTAAACGGCGGCTCTAAATTTATTGTAACAGACAACGCTGTCGCAAACGCGGGCGGCGAGTGGAAACTCAACGCAAACAATAACGGCACAATGATTTTTGAAGTGTCCGACGGCGGTACAATCAACGCGCAAGCCCTCTATTTGGACGCCTCTGGCGGTGCAAAGTCGATTGTCCGCGTTTTGGACGGCGGCAAAATCACCGCAACCGGAATGGTCGGCATAAATTATTGGAACTCCCTGCAGGCGGGCTCTTCCAACCAAATTATTGTAGCTGGCACGGGCTCGCAAATTTCGACAACAGGTAACAATTCGTTCTACGTCGGCAATCAAAGCTCGACAATCGGCGCTGAAAAGACCTCCGTCTTGCAGTTCGGCTATGTTGACGAAGGCGGTAATTTTACCGCGGCTGGCAAAAACTCATTGGCTCCCAACTACGAATTTAAGGTTTACTACTCGGGGTCATTGAAGTTTTTGGTCGGCGCGGAAAACGCGATAGGCTACGGCGAAACCGTAAGCTATGCCGACACGATACTTAACGCAAAATACTTTAAGCAGATTTTGGGCGACTTTGTTGTGGACCTCACAAATATCAGCGGCCTTGACAAGGGGCAATATTCAGTCGCCTTGTTCGGCAGCAACTCGGGCCAGAGCATTTCCTTCGACAATTACGACGACATTTTGAGAATTATCGAAAGTAGCGACGTAAAAGCTTTGATTGGCAGCGACGGCAAAGCGTACACAATCAACAATCAAATCTTCTATTTGAACTTTGAGGTAATTCCCGAGCCTTCGACGTATGCGGCTTTGTTCGGCGCAATCGCCCTTGCATTTGTTGCGTACCGCAGGCGCAAGTAAGAATTGGCGCAGGCCAAAAAAAAGGAAAGGCAAAAGCCTTTCCTTTTTTTGTTTAATGAAATCTTTTTCTTTCCCGCTCCTCCCCATTTTTTCCGTTTGACAATAAAGACGGCGAATAACATAATGCCAACTCTTTTATTTTACTATGAACAAGGCAATATCCGCAACTCCGCTAAAAGAACTCGACGCAGAAGTTTTCGACGCTATCGCAAAGGAAACCAACCGCCAGCAAACCCACCTCGAACTCATCGCTTCCGAAAACTTTACGCTGCCGGCAGTGATGCAGGCCATGGGCTCAACCCTAACCACCAAATACGCCGAAGGCTACCCCGCAAAACGCTATTACGGCGGCTGCGAATTTGTGGATATTGTCGAGCAGCTCGCAATCGACAGGGCTAAAAAACTTTTCGGCGCGGAGCACGTCAACGTCCAGCCGCACTCCGGCTCGCAGGCAAACATCGCCGTCTATACCGCCGTTTTGAAGCCCGGCGACAAAATTTTGGCGATGTCGCTCGAGCACGGCGGCCACTTGAGCCACGGCCACCCGATGAATCTTTCGGGCATGCTTTACAACATCGTAAGTTACGGCGTTGACGAGGCCACAGGCAAAATAGACTACGACAAGCTCGAAGAAACCGCCATGCAGGAAAAGCCAAAGCTCATAGTCGTCGGCGCAAGCGCGTATCCGCGCACAATCCATTTCGACAGAATCGGCGAAATCGCAAAGAAGTGCGGCGCAATGCTCATGGCCGACATCGCGCACATCGCGGCTTTGGTCGCGGCGGGCGTGCACCCGAACCCCGTCCCCTACTGCGACTTCGTTACAACCACCACGCACAAAACCCTGCGCGGCCCCCGCGGCGGCATGATTATGTGCCGCGAGCAGTACGCAAAGGCGATTAATTCCTCCGTTTTCCCGGGCAACCAGGGCGGCCCCTTGATGCACGTAATCGCCGCTAAGGCGGTCTGCTTTGGCGAGGCTCTGAAAGACTCCTTCAAGGAATACGCAAAGCAAATAATAAAGAACACCGCCACATTGGCTGAAGAGCTCAAAAAGCGCGGCCACGGCATTGTCTCCGGCGGCACCGACAACCACCTGCTTTTAATCGACCTGCGCAAGAACAATCCCGACCTTACGGGCAAGGCGGCGCAGGCTGCTTTGGACAAGGCAAACATCACCACGAACAAAAACACAATCCCCGGCGAAACGCGCTCGCCCTTCCAGGCAAGCGGCATACGCCTGGGCACCGCGGCGGTTACATCGCGCGGCATGGCCGAGCCCGAAATGGTGAAAATCGCCGAGGCTATCGACCTTGTTTTGTCGAACCCCGAAAGCGAAGAGGCAATCGCAAAGGCGAAGAATATCGCGCTCGAGCTTTGCGCGAATTTCCCGCTGCCCTATTGATTTTGCGCGCCAAAATTCCGGAAGCCGCCGCTTGCAGAAATGCCCGGCGGCTTTTTATTTGCGGAAATTCGAGCCGCCCCCGAAAAATTTATTAAAAAAAATCTTGCAAAAAATCATTTTTTTATAGAGTATATTTTTAGCTTAAAAAGGGATGCTTTGTTGCAAAGCTTTTGCGGCGGGTTTTCCGATTTATGCCTACCCCCAAAATTTAAACAAACAACAATCTTATTTACTAATAGTTAAAAGGTTATTATGAAGAACAGACAAACACACAAGGCGTTCACATTGGTTGAATTGCTCATCGTTATCTCAATTATTGCGGTATTGGCCGGTTTGGTTATGCCTACCCTGACGGGCGCAAGATCTTCCGGCGACAAAATGAAATCCATGAACGCCGCAAAGCAAATTGCACAGGCATGGGTCGGCTATTCAAAGGGCGAAAAAACCCGCACGCTCAATGCCGAAAACATTCACGACTGGGCTTTCCGCCTCGCTTCCCATGTCGATTTGAACACTCCGGCCTTGTGGATTTTGGACTTTGACCCGATTGTTTCCGACAAAATCGGCTCGGGCGCGGCAATGCCCGCCAACATCGGCGACAAAATCGGCACAACCTGGAAAATCAGCGAAGAATTTAAGGCATTCCCGCTCTCTTGGGAAGTTGCAAACAGGGTTCGCCCCAACGCAAGCTCGAACACTCCCCTCATTTGGACGCGCGGCTTGAAGTCGAACGGCACTTGGAGCAAGGAAGACGGCGTATTTGGCGACAAGGGCGGCCACATCGCGTTTGTTGACATGTCCGTAAAATGGTTTGACGCTTTGCAGGACGAAGACAACCCCAAGGGCGCGCTGAAGGTTTACAATGAAACTCGCGCGACCTTCAACATTGGCCAGGCGATTGGCGGGGCGCAAAATATACTGAAGTCCCAGTTAGAATAGCTTGAGACGCAGGCGGTGCAAAGGCGTTATAGCTTTGCATAACTGCGTGAAAAACAAAGCCTGCTCGGTCGAGTATGTATTTGATACACTCCCTTGCAGGCTTTATTTTTGTCCTCGTTATGCTTTGCTCTAACGCCTTTGCCCGACGCCCCCTACAATCAATGCTTGGGACGCGGGATTTTTTAATTAAGAACACAAAAGTTGCGTAAACAAGCTTTTGTGTTTTTCTTTTTTTTCATTCAGCACACCATAGCACAGAATTTATGAAATATCTTTATAATTAGGGCAATTTCGCAAAAAATTTTTTGAATTTTTGTTCAAAAAACTTGATTTTTCAAAATTGCGGCATATCTTTTTCGCCATAAGAAAATTTTTTAAGGCATATAAAATTTATGAAGACCTCAAAATATCTATATACTCTCGCCGCGTCCGCGCTTTTCCTCGCGGGCAACGTTTATGCGGCGGATTATGAATACACACCCGCCGCGTCCTCGGCGGGCATGGCATGGTCGACAGTGGATTGGGTCGGCGCGACACAAGAAGAACCCTTGCCGCAAAGCACTTCCACAGTTCTCATAAACATTGGCGATGCCGACAATCCGTTTTTAATCGACGGAGCGTACACAATCGGCAACTTGAATATTAGCGGCAATTCCGATGTTCTGCTTTCAGGCGCCGGCAATTCGCTAACAACAACTTTTACTGCCGCACCTTATGGCGACGTTATTTTGAATAACGACGCCACTCTCACAGTTTCAGACGGCGCCGCGATTAACATCGCAAACGGCATGAGCCTCAAAGTCAGGAACAATTCCTCCGTAGTTTTCGACGGGGCGACATTTACCGGCGGCCTTTACGAAGTGGTAAACAGCCTGACATTCCGCAACGGCGCAACTTGGAATCCCAAGGGTTATCAAACCCAAATACAAAACGCAAACATCCTCGTTCAGGATTCTTCAATAGTTGGCGGCATCAATTTTGGCAACGGCCAGACAGGGAGCAATTTCAAGCACCTTACCCTCGACAATTCCACATGGAACGCCAATAACGGCGGCTTAAATATTGCGGGCGTTGTTGAAGTTTTGAACGGTTCGTCCGTCTCAAACACTCCGCACTTTAATATCGGCCACGACGGCGACATGTCGGCGGGGCTGTACAAGCTCGTTGTAAGGGGCACGGACGCCGAAACCCGCTCGAGCGTGGCGGGCAGCAATCTTTGGCTCAACGTCGGCTCGGGCTCGCAAAGCATAATGTCTTTTGAAGGCTATACCGACGCCACATTCGGCGGCGCAAGGCCCACAGCCAAACATACCGGCGGCGACATGTCCATAATTTTCAGCGGCAACAGCAACAACTTCACTGTCGGCAACTTCACTGAATACGGCACTTCGCGCGACAATTATCTGCTCGCCTCCGGCAACTGGATTATCACAACATCCCATATGGACGGCGAAAATGAAGTTTTGGCGACCAACACGACTTTTTCCGAAACCGCGAGTTTTGCAATCCATAATTCAAAGGCGGAAGGCGGCTCCACAATCGTAGCGGGCGTTGACTGGGCGGGTGCAACAAATACTTTTTCCGTGGCAAGCAACACCGCGATTGACCACGATTTGAACGCGGGCGGCTCGAGCGTAAAATATATTACTGTTCGCGACGGCGCGACAATGAATCTCCACAACACCTATGTAGGCTCCGAAGAAAATGCATCCAACAGCGGCAAAAGCGGCACCGCGCTGCTAACCGCAAGCGGCACAGACACAACTTTGGGCATTACGGGCAGCCTTAACCTGCGCAACTCGATTTATAGCGACGCCACAACCGAAAATTATGTTACGGTTTCGGACGGCGCTGCAATGTCCGTAAGCGGCGCGATAAATCTTGCCACAAGCTCCGCAAGCGCGGGCGGCAAATCCGTTTTGGAACTTAACGGCGCAACTTCCTCGCTTACATTCGGCTCGATGAGCATCGGCAACGCAGACGCAACAGGCGGCGAAGCATGGCTTAAAGTTTTAAACGGCGCCACTTTGGCCATTCACAATTTCTCCCTTAACGCAGATTCCGACACCGGCGCAAACGCCCGGTTCGGAGTTTTGGTTGACAATTCCAATATTACGGGCGGCTGGCAGATGGGCGACGGTTCCAGAAGCAAGTTCCTTACGCTTCAAAACCAATCGACTTGGAACGCCGGCGGCGGCATCAATACCGCGGGCATCGTAAAGGTTTTGGAATCTTCAATATCAAATTCCGAACACTTTAACGTCGGCTGGGAAAACGGCAAAGTAAGCGGATATAACGAACTCTACCTGCAAGGCTCCTCTACCACGCCTTCCACAATTAACATTACAAACTTCTGGATTAACGCGAACTCAGGCTCCCAATCAATTGTTTATCAGGACGGATACTCCTCTGTTGCGGCCACAAAAATAGACTCCGGCTCGGCGTTTACAGGCGCGGACGTTCAGTGGATTTTCCAGGGCAGCAACAACTCCCTCACCATTTCCGGCGACTCGCGCTGGGGCGACAATCTCAAAAACAAGACCGAAAGCGGCTCATGGCTCATGACAACCGCGCAGGAAGGCACAAGCGGCGAAACTTTCGCAACAAACACAAGCTTTACAATCAACAACCTAACGCTCAGGGGTTCGGACGTTGCAAATAACGACTTTGTTGCAAAGCTCGATTGGGCGGGCGCCACAAACGCCTTTACCGCGAATAACGACTTGAACATATATCCCTCTAAGGGCAATGCGGACAATGCGCACTCTATCGCGATATTTAGAGAAAATTCCACCGCGAACATAGGCAGATACATCCGCGTCGGGCAGGGAGAAATGGTTAGCGGCACCGCTGAATTGCGCGTTGAAAGCGGCGCGGCTCTCACGCACGCCAACAACTTCGACGTCATAAATTCGACCGTTGCGGGCGCCACAACCAAGAGCAAGGTTGTGGTTGACGGCGGCACAATCGCCAGAACCGGCGGCTATCTTAGAATTGGCGTAGGCACCAGCAACCAAAACGCTATCGAAGGCGACGCTTCCGTTGAAATTAAAAACACAACAGTAAACTATGGCGGGAGCGTGCTTCTTGCGGGCTCTTCGGTTTCGGACGCGTCTGCGTACAATAATACGGCAAGCCTGATTATCGACTCCGCCGATTTCACAATGACGGGCGAGCTTTACATGGGGCACCAGCAGGACGGCGGCACGAATATTTACGGCGGCGTTGCAAACCTCATCTTGCGCGGTGAAAACGCGAGCTTTACCTCCTCCAACAAGGGCTGGTACGGCGGCTACAACACAACAACCCACGGCGGCGAAAGAAACGTAGTTGTTTCCGGCACCAACAACTCGATGTACTTTAAGGAATCCTACCAGCAGAACGGGCAGGGCACGCAGCAAGGAGGCTCCTCTTCAACATCCATTACGGGCGCCGGCCACACATTTAGCGTGCAAAATATCTACATAGGCTCGACCTCTTCGACAGCAGGCACAAACACCTTCTACGTAAAGAGCGACTCCGCTGAAAACAAAAACCTTATCGAGTTCAACAACGGCGGATACACTCTTTCCGTAAGGGGGTCAACTGTCGCGGATTCGACAATCGCAAATTCCTTCGAAGTTGCAGGCAACACCATTATGGTACGCGACACGGGCGGCTCGTTTAACATCGAGGTTGGCACAAGCAGCCTGAAAGGCGGCTCGGCGTCCTTCATAATTTCGGGCGAAAACAACGAAATTAATGCCTACAACGTAAATATCGGCAATGCAAATTCCGAAGGCGGCAGCGCGCTGTTTAAAATTGACGGCTCGACGCACATTGTAAACGCGGATGCTCAATTAACCTTCAGCGGCAGCGGCTTAGACCCCCAGACAGCGACATTGGCATTTGTTGCGGACGCAAACGGCATCTCGACATTTAATGCCAACACCGTGGGAACGTTCAGCGGCTTCCTCGACATCGACTTTTCGAAATACGCCGCGCAGACGCTTGACCCGATGGAATTCACGATTATCAGCGCGAACAATTCCTGGACGACTTCAAGCAACTATTTGGTCAGCGACAACAACGAATACGTAAACGTAACGAAGGCAAACGAAGACGACACTTGGGAAATTCTCAAAAACGGCAACGACCTCATTCTCTCGTATTCTTCGTCCGTTGTAATTCCGGAACCCTCGACATACGCCGCAATCTTCGGCGCGCTGGCGCTTGCATTTGCGGCATATCGCAGAAGAAAGTAAGGACGTAGGCGGCATAAACAAACAATAAGCCGCAAATAGCTCCGGGATCAATAAAGGGTGCTCAGTCGAGTACCCTTTTTTGTACACTCCGTTCGCACCACTAACATCCCAAAAAGTTTTTTTCAAAAACATTTTTGGGAGCCCTGTT
>JAFXRX010000036.1 GCA_017526045.1 Opitutales bacterium | reverse complement strand
GTCTTCGGGCAGATTGGCGTCTATGAGCGCGCCGTTTATGTAAATGTTAAGGCCATCGGTATAGGCGATTTCCTTCTCGCCGCCGGGCAGTATGTGGACGGGGGTCTGGTATAACACATAGCCCACAAACGGCAGCGCGACCCTGAGGTCGTTTTTCGCCCTCGATATATTGTTTTCAATAGTTCTCTCTATTTTTTCCAGCGGCATATCTTATAAATATTGATGTTTTTGGCGCGAATTTTTTTGCGCGGGGCGGCGCATTCCGGCGGGGTCGCTTTCGGGCGCGCGGATTTTGAGGCTGCGATTGCGCTTTGCGGCATTGCTTGCGGATGGATATATTTGTATATTCTCTCCAGTTTTGCAATTCTTAAATTTTTTTGCAAAAATCATGCTGTTAAGCGACGCTTTTTTTGCATCGCAGCCCGCGCATTTTTTTTGCCCCATATTGCCTTTAAAATTGTTTTCCATTGCGCCCGCCTCTTTTTAGGATTGGCGCAAGTTTAGCATCACACTGCGACAAAATACGTCGCATAAAAAAACTTTTTGCAGCCCCGCGCCTCAACAAACAAAAAACCGAACTTTTTCCCAAAAGTCCGACATTCTTTCCCAAAACTCGCGCCGCGATACACTAAGGGCACAAAAAAATTTCACACGGGTTCGTGTGAAATTTAATTGGCGTCCCCACGGGGATTCGAACCCCGGTCGTAAGAATGAAAATCTTATGTCCTAACCGGGCTAGACGATAGGGACGTAGTCCGATTTAAAGTTTATGTAAGTTAAGAATCGTTTTCCCTTTTGCAAGTAAAATTCTTAAAAATAATTTTAAATCCACTGCTTTTTTATATGACAAGCGATTGCCGCAGGCAATGCGCGTGAAAACAGAAAAGGCGCGCGAGCAATCCGCGCGCCACTCAAAAAAGCCTAAAAAAATCAAAAATGCCGCGGTTTTATTTTTCTTGAAGAAGATGGAAAAATCATGTTTAGTTTCTTATTGTTTTAATAATGTTTATCTTTTGGACTTTTTAATATTGCGCCATTCCCAGCCCCAAAAATGAAATATCTTGTAAGAGATTTGGTTTTGTTTTGCGAGCTGCTTGCGATTTATTTCGTCGGCAGGCTCGTTTTGCTGCTCGCTTTCGGCGCGGACAAAATGGAGCTTATCACCGCCAAGTGGGTTTGGCTTTCCGCAAGGTTCGATTTGATGACCTCGTCGTATTTTCTGCTGCCCGCGTTCCTGCTTTCCTTTATCGCGATTTTCTTCGGCGACAAAAAGTGGATTGAAAAGGCCAAGGTCGGCTACGCGGTTTTCGCGCTTTCGCTTTCGCTTTTCTTCGCGGCGCTGAACGTATGTTTCTTTTACGAGTACAAAAGCCAGTTCAACCAGTGGATTTTGGGCATATTTTACGACGACTTCCGCGCGATTATGATGACGATTGTCAAAAGCTATCCGATTTTCCAGATAGCCCTCGCGCTTGCGCTTTGCACGTTTTTGATTTATTTGTCGGTGAAATTCGTCTATCGGCGCACCGACGGGTTTTCGACTTTCGACAAGCTGCGCACAAAGCTTTTGGCGTTCGCGCTCTCAGCCCCCGTATGCGCCTTCTGCATGATGGGCGCCGACATCGAGGGCGAGCCGCTTTCGCCCGCGAGCGCGGTTATTTCGGAGTCGTCTTTCCTGAACAATTTAATCCCCAATTCCGCCTATTGCCTGCGTTTCGAGCTCAAAACGCACTTCGAATTTTTGAGCTTTGAAGATTCTATAAGCTTTTTCGGCGTAAAAAAATCCGAGCTTAAGAAAATCGCAAGCGAGCTTTTGGGCGGCGGCAGGGAGCTTGAAAATATCGACGAGGGGCTCAAGCGCGTCGCGCAGGGCTCTCCGCTTAAAACAAAGCCAAGCCACATATTTTTAATCATTGCCGAAAGCCACTCTTCCTGGCCGCTCGACCCGCAGCACCGCCACAGAAACCTGATGCCCGAAACTTTGAAGCTCTGCCAGACGAGCCTCGCCACCACGCGCGCGGTTTCGGCGGGGATAAGCACTTCCGACTCCACCACCTGCATTCTCGGCGGCATTCCGTTTGCGGTGCTCTCGCCGGGCTGCATCCCCGACTACCCGACGGATTTTTCGCTTGCAAACCTCATGCGGGATTTTGGCTACACCCCGAACTTCTTCTGCGGCGCGGCGATGTCGTGGTGCGACATCGGCGCGTTCTGCAAAAAAATCGGCTTTGAGGAAACTGTCGGCGGCGACGAAATCAGCCCGCTTTATTACGACTTCGAGTGGGGCGTCCCCGACAGGGAATTTTTCAAGTACATTTTAAACCGCGGCTTCGACAAGCCGAGCTTCAACGTTATTTTGACAGTTTCAAACCACCCGCCCTACGAGGTCGATTTGCAAAAGGAGGGCTGCCCGAACGAAATCGACAGCCCCCTCGAGCGCAAGGTCCAGCACATGTGGTATGCCGACAACTGCATCGGCGAGTTTGTAAGAAACATCCGCGCGAAGTATCCCGACGCGCTGGTTGTCATTACCGGCGTCCATAACGCGCGCCTTACCCCGAAGTATCTCGAGGATAAAATAGAATACAAGATGTGCGTGCCGCTGATTTTTACGGGCGCGCCGATAGAGGAGGCGGGGCTCGCGCGCGAATGCGGGTACTCCTCGCACATCGACATCATCCCGACCCTCGTCGAGCTTTTGGCGGACAAGGGCTTCGAGTACAAGGCATGGGGAACTCCGCTTTTTATGCAGAGCGCAAAAAGCCCCGAGCTCAACCCTTACTGCGTCGTTTACGGCGGAGTTTTGCGCGACGCAAAGAGCATCGAGTGCACCCCCGAGGCGCGCAGGTACATGAATTCGTTTTTGGCTCTCGCCTATTGGAGGGCTGCCCGCGGCTCGGAATTTCCGACGCAGGCTGAAATCGACGACGAGGAGGGCAGATGATGGAGCCTGCAAAAAAAAATACCGGAATAAAAAGGCTTTTTAAGGCGTTTTTTTATTCGTATGACGGCATAAAATCCGCGCTCAAAAACGAGGCGGCGTTCAGGCAGGAGTGCTGCCTTGCAATCTTTCTTTTTGCCGCGCTGTTTTTTTTGGACGCGCCGCTTGCCGAAAAGCTTTTGATGGCGGGCTCGGTGTTTTTGCTTTTGATTGTCGAGCTTTTAAATTCCGCCGTCGAGGAGTGCGTCAATTTGTGCACGCAAGAAATTCATCCGCTTGCAAAGCGCGCCAAGGACATGGGCAGCGCGGCGGTGCTTTTTGCCATTGCAAATTTGATTGTGGTCTGGGGCGCCGTTTTGTGGCGCATATTCGTCAAATAATCTTTTTTTTACAAAACTGCTTGCCATGAAAAAAATACTTGTTGCATTGTGCGCCGTCGCTTCCGCGTTGTGCGCGTTCTCCCAAACACAGGCCGAAAAAGACGCCAAGCGCGCCGAGGAAATCCGCCAGAGAGCCGACAGGCTTTACAGCGGCTTGAACGTCGAGCGCGACGTAGTCTATAAAAAATTTAACGGCAAAGACGTCACGATGGACATCATTTTGCCGCGCGAGCGGGAGTTCGAGGGCGGCGCGCCGATTATTGTGAACATCCACGGCGGCGGCTGGAACGGCGGCGACAGATACCACGTCGGCGGGCGCCACGCGAAGGAGCTTTGCGACATGGGCATTGCAATCGCGACGATTTCATACACGTTCGCAGAGGACGGCAAAACCGATGTCTCAAACTGCATCGTCGACGTAAAGGACGCCCTGCGCTTCCTCGCAAAAAATTCAAAAAAATACGGCATCGACCCGAACAGAATGATGACGACTGGGCATTCCGCGGGCGGGCATCTTTCGCTCATGGCGGCTCTCGCGCCGAACGACAAATTTTTGGGAGACCCCTCGCTTGAAAAATACGACCCGAAAGTCGTCTGTGTTGCGGCGTTTGCGCCCGCGGTTTCATTCGTGAACCCCGAGGCGGACTACAAGGGCACTGTAAGCTACAGCGCAAACTGCTTTGCGCGCCTGATGGGCGGCACTGCCGAGGAAGTGGCGGCGTTCAAGCGCGAATGCAAAACAAACGCATACGAATTTTTGAAGGCGAAAAACCCGGACGACAAACGCTTAAAGCTCGCCGAAGCCGCAAGCCCCATAACCTATTTAAGCAAAAATTCCTGCCCGATTTTAATCTTCCACGGCTCTAAGGACGATTTGGTCTCCTACAAGGCGTCGAAGCTCATGGCAAAAAAGGCGGGCGAAGTCGGCGCGAACCTGATATACATCGAGGTTGCGGGCGCGGACCACGGCTTGGGCGGCGCGAAAATTCCGCAGACCGAGGAGGAAAAGGCGGCGAAAATCCAGCGATTTGAGGAGATTTCGGTCTCCAAGGCCGACCAGGGCAAGATAAAGGATTTGTTCGCGCTCAAATATTTGCTCGAAGGGGCGAAGCCCTTAAAAAAATAGCGGAGCATCAATCTTTGCAAATGCGCCGCCCCGAAGCTAAAAAATGGTGGGAGTAGTCGGATTCGAACCGACGACATCTTGCGTGTGATGCAAGCGCTCTAACCAGCTGAGCTATACCCCCGTTTGTGGTTTTGATTTTTATAAAGCCGCAACTCTTGCCCTTCGCCGCGAATTTTTCAAGAAAAAAACTCCGCAACCCGCGCGGGGCGTTTTGGAAGGGGCTCGTTTTTGCCTTGCCGAAATAAATCAGGCTTTAGAGAAGAGCTCGCGCATCACTTGCTCGTCGGAGTTTGAGCCGCGGGCGATGAGCTCCTCGAAGGCTTTAATAAAATCCATCTGGTTTGAAATAAGCTTTTTTAGCGGGGTGCGCGAGGCTATGGGCGCGAGCCTGTTCACCAAAAACGGGTTTTGCGAGAATATGTTGTACGCGCTTTTTGATTCGCTTTTGAAAACTCCCGCGTACTCGCCCGCGAGGTTTTCTATCGCGCCCTTTGGCAGCCACCTTTCGGTGCGCGGCAGCTTGCCTTCGTCGATTAGCGAGCGCAGCTGGATTAAAATCGAATTTTGCCGCTGCAGGTTTGTCAAAATCGGGCGCGCGCTTGCGTTTTTGTTCGTGAAAAAATATCTGTGAAGGGCAGCCATTGACTTTTGGACATTGCCCTCGTAGTAAAGCTCGACAAGCTCGAAAAAGTTGCCCTCGCCGAAAATCGGCACAAGCTCCATTACGTCTTTTGGCGTTATGCTGCCCCGGAAATTGACGTACGAGGCGAGCTTTTCGAGCTCCTGCAGAGCCATTCGCGGGTTTGCCGCGACGGTTTCAATTAGAGCCTGCGCCGCGGGGTATTCGAGCTCCACGCCGAGCTTTTTTGCCTTCATGTTCAAAAGCTCCATGCACGCCTCCGCTGCGTTTGAGCTTTCGTAATATTCAAATTCGGAAATCTCTTTCAGGGCTTTGAACGCCTTTTTGCGCCTGTCGACGGGGCTTGCGCTTATCAAAAACGCGACGTTTTCGGGCTTGAAGCCCGCGGCGGTTTCCGCCATGGCTTCGAGAGCCGCCTGGGTGTCTTTGCTCCTGCCGTTTGTGTCGTTTAAAAAATTCAGGCCGCGCAGCCACACCACTTTTTTGCCGCCGAAAAGCGACATTGTGCACGCCGCCTCCACCGCCGCGGCGCAGATTTTTTGCGCGTCGAGCGCGTTGCTTGCCGAGCCCTGCACAATTTCTTTTGACATGTCGTCTTCGATGTCTTTTGCAAGTTCGGCAAAGATTTCGCGGGCGCGGTTGTCGGCGATGAATTCGTCGTCTGCGCAGATGAAGTGGACGGCTTTTTCCATAACTAAAATATTTGCGCAATTCTTGTGTCGCGGGAGGGGCAAGTCAATTCAAAGTTTCCCAAGAGCCGATTTGCTCGAGCCATTTTTTTGTGTAATATTCTATGTCCGGGCGTTTTTCTTTTTCGATTTTTTTTGCGATTTCATCAAAGCTTGGCGTTTGCGCCCCGAAGCCCCCGCTTGGAATTTCGATGCCCGCAAGCCACGCGCTTGAATTTAGCAGCATCTTGAAAAAATCGGGGTTTTTCAATAGCCAAACCGCGTGCCCCGCCGTGCAGCCGAAGCCGCGGGTCCCATTGGGGTTTTCGCAAGCCCAAACGACAGTTTCGGCTCTTCCCATATTGTCGCGCACAACCTGGTTGCCCGAGTGCGCGCCGAATTTGAACTTGCGCACTTTGTCGGGCGGCACGACTTTTGCGATGTGCGCAATTTTCGCGTTTTCGGCAAAGCTTATGTTAAAGTAGATTTCGTCTGTGATTGCGAATGGCTTTACGCCGCGCGAAATCGGGTGGGGCGCAAATTCGAAGCGCGCCTCGTAGGTCGGGTTCACCGAAAAGTGCGTTTTGTAAACGCCGCCTATGAGCTCTTGGATTGTATGCTCCTCGGGCTCGCCGGTCGTCGGGTTTGTGGAATAATGTATGAATGCGAAATTCTTTTTGAGCGAATGGAGCTTTTTTAGAACGTCGCTTTTGCCCGCGAATGGGTGGAATTTTTCGCCCTCTGAGACAACGTAGATGACGTCGTATTTTTCAAGGGCGGAAAAGTCCGCGCCGTCTTCGAGGCTGACAACGTCCGCCTGCGCCTTGCCTTTGAACGCCGAATTTGCCGCGCCCGCCAAAATCTCGCACATTATTTTATTTTCGTGGTCGCCCCAGTAGTGTATCGACTTGCCGTGGGCGAAGGCGATTTTCTTTTGGGCGTTTTGCGCGCAGCCAAAGCACAGCGCGGCGGCAAAAAGAGCAAAAATTATCCGCAGAATTTTCATGCCAAAAAAACTAAATTCGGCGTGGATTTTGTAAAGCCGAAAACAAAAAATGCCGAAGTTAATTCTTGCGAATTTAAAAAAAATTTGCGAAAATACTTTCTGTAATGGGTAATTTTTCAAAATAAATATGGCGGCTCAAACAGAATTGGAACCGCCGAAGAGCAAGAGGGCGTATTTAGTCGGGCTGAGAAGGGACGGCGAAACGGAGGAGTTTGCCGCGGGGCTTTTGGAGGAGCTTAGGGAGCTTGTGCAAAACATCGGCTTTGAAGTTGCCGGCAGCATGTGCGTGAACCTGCGCGAGCCCAACCCGCGCTATCTGGTGGGGGCGGGCAAATTTTCCGAAATCAGGCGCGAGGCCAAAAAGCTCAAGGCAGACTGCATCGTTTTTGACGACGCCATAACGCCCGCGCAGCAGCGCAACTGGGAGCGCGACTCGCGCAAGTGCGTAATCGACAGGCAGGAGGTCATTCTCGAAATTTTTGCGCGCAGGGCGATAACCAAAGAAGCCCGCCTGCAAGTGGAGCTTGCCCGCCTTGTTTACAGCCTGCCGCGCCTCAAGCGCGCATGGACGCACCTAAGCCGCCAGCGCGGCGGCGGCATAACCCAGCGCGGCGCGGGCGAAAGCCAGCTTGAAACCGACCGCAGAAGGGTCGTCGAGCGCATCTGCCGCCTCAAAAAAGAGATTGAGGAAGTCAAAAAAATCCGCGCGACACAGCGCAAAAAGCGCGAGCGAAACGATATTCCCGTCGTCGCCATTGTGGGGTACACAAACGCGGGGAAGTCGTCGCTTATGAACTGCCTTTCGGGCGCGGGCGTGCTTGCGCAGGACAAGCTTTTTGCGACTCTCGACCCCACGACGCGCGAGCTGAAGCTCCCGGGCGGCGCGCGCGTTTTGATTACCGACACAGTCGGCTTTGTCCGCCGCCTGCCGCACAATTTCATAGACGCGTTCAAGTCCACGCTTGAGGAGGCCGCCGTCGCGGATCTTCTCATAAACGTCGTCGACGCTTCCAGCCCCGACGCGCCGTTGCATGTCAAGACCACAAAAGAAGTCCTTTCGCAGCTCGGCGCGGGGCAAAAGCCGTGCATAACCCTGCTCAACAAAATCGACGCCGCCAAAGACGAATTTTTGCTGCATTCGCTCAAATTCGACTGCCCCGACTGCATCGAGGCGAGCGTGAAAAATTCCGTCGGCATTGGCGAGCTTTTGCGCAGGCTCGAAGATTTCGCCGCGCGGCGCAGCAAAATTATGAATTTTCTGGTGCGGCACGACAATTACAGGCTCGTAAACCTCCTTTCGGAGCTTGGCGCGATACGCAAAAAGGCGTATTGCCCCGAGGGCGTCGCCATTTGCGCGTGTGTTCCCGCAAAGTTTGCCGCGGCGGTCGAGGCGGGCTCGAAAATTTTGTCGGAGGCGGATTTTGCGCAAATTGCGGAAAAAGAGCTCGTTTTTACCGCTTAGCGGCATTTTTTTGGCACATCGGGCAACAAAAAACTTGCATTATTTTTCATATTTGAGATTTTTGTTCGGATTAATACTGAACATAAATCAATTTTTTTCGGATATGAAAAAGACTTTTTTAGGCATCATTCTAATTCTTGCGGCGGCATTTTCTTTCGCGCAGGATAAAAGTCTGGTGGAAACCCTCGTCAAAAACGGCACTTTGACCGAGGATCAGGCGCGCAAGCTCATCAAGGAAAGCGTCGTTGTAACCCCGTCGAATTCGAGCACAAAAATTTTGACAATCGGCGGCGGCGTCCAGGCATGGTATTCTTGGGGCAAAAACTCCGTAAAAAGCCCGTCCTCAATCAACGCTTCAGCCGACACAAACGGCTTTGAGCTGCGCTATGTAAAAGTCGGCCTAAACGCCGAAATCCTCGGCGGCTGGCTCATCGACGTCGTTGCGGACTTCGGCTCGGAGGGCGTAAAGCGCAACTATCTCGACAAAGTCGTAATCTCCAAAAAATTCGACTGGGAATATTTGCCAGGCCGCTTTGATATCGGCATGAAAAAAGTCCAGATGGGCTACGAGCAGAACCTCGACGACTTCGAGCTTCCCGCAATCGAGCGCTCCGTCTCCACATGGTTCTTCACGCGCCCCAACGCCTACAGCTCCGATGTCATGAAAAACTTCGGCTCCCGCGCAATCGGGCTCTTTTGGAGCGGAGACGTCGTTTACGTCAAGGGGCTGACATACGGCTTGGCTTTGGTTGGCGGCAATTCATACGAGGGCAGCAGCGCGTATCTTGCAAATTTCGAGGGCAACAACGATTTGTCGGTATATGCCAATGTCGCATACCACGAAGAGGGCTTTTTGAAAGACCGCCCGATTTCCTGGGACGCGGGCATCAACTTCGGCTTTGCAAAGGGCGGCTTTGTGCGCGACGGCTTCGGCAGCACGCAGGTCTGGGGCGTAAACCCCTTCTTCTCTTTGCGCTACAGCAATTTCTCGTTCGTCGCCGAATACTTTATTCAGGGCGTCGAAGACGGCAAGTACGCCTCCGCGCGCGACGCTTTGCCGCAGGGCGTAAACGTCATTCTCTCCTACAAGTTTGATGCTTCCGAAATCGGGCAGATTGAGCCGATTTTCCGCTTCTCGTGGCTTGCGACCGACTCCATGGGCTTCAATCCCGTTACAATGGGCGGCTTCTCGACCCCGGGCGACGTTTACAATCTTTACGACAAGGCTCAGACTTTTTACTTGGGCGTAAACTGGTATGTAATCCCCGCTGTCAAGGTTGCGTTTGGCTACGAGTGGGGCGAGTACCGCGGCGCAGTCGGCAACACCGATGGGCAGCAGCCTTTGGCAAGCCGCGCGATGTCGAATGCCTTCAAAGCTTCCCTCCAGGTATTATTTTAAAAGGTGGGGACGGGAGCGAAATAAAAGAGCTTTAAACTTCATAGAACTCCGGGATCAAAAAAGCCTGCGCAGTTGAGTATGTCTAAATACACTCCCTTGCAGGTCTAATTTCCCAAAAAGTTTTTTATCAAAAACATTTTTGGGAGCCCTATATTTTTTGCTGTCCTCGTTCTATTTTGTTTAAACTCTTTTTTTTTGCGCTCCCTGCAAGCAATTTAATAAATAAAAGTCCGCGCAAGCGCATTATAAATAGCAGATAAAAGATTTTGGAATATTTATTACAAAACAAATAAGTGCAAAAAAGTTTTGGCGGGAAGGTTGGGCTATTTTTTCATTTTCTTAAAATACTATTGAAAAGAATTTGCGCAGGCTTCATTCTGTTCTCATTAAGAAAATGGAAAATCAAAAATTAGAGCGAAAAGTTGTTTTGACGTGCGCCCAGCCCACGGGCAAATTGCATCTTGGCAACTACATCGGCGCGGTGCGCCAGTGGGTGCAAATGCAGCAGGATTATGAATGTTATTTCGGCATTGTCGACATGCATGCCATCACTATGCCTTATGTGCCCGCGCAGCTCAGGCAGAATACTTACATGTGCGCCGCGCAGTACTTGGCTTGCGGCCTCGACCCCGACAAGTGCAATATGTTCATTCAAAGCAATGTCAGGGGCCATGCCGAGCTTACTTGGGTTTTGGCGTGTCTTTGCCCAATAGGCCAGCTCGAGCGCATGACGCAGTTCAAGGACAAGTCCCGCAAGCTCGCGGAAGGCGCGGGCGATGTTTCAATCGGCTCGGGGCTTTTGTTCTATCCCGTTTTAATGGCTGCCGACATCCTCATTTACAATGCCGACATCGTCCCCGTGGGCGAGGATCAAAAGCAGCACATGGAGCTTGCACGCGACTTGGCCCAGAAATTCAACAACACATATTCGCCGACTTTCACTCTGCCCGAGCCCTACATCCCCAAAACGGGCGCGCGCGTTATGTCGCTGCAAAATCCCGAGGCCAAAATGTCAAAGTCCGACAAGAACGCGCTTGGCTCCCTTTACATAATCGACACTCCCGACGTCCTTCGCAAAAAAATTATGAGCGCGGTTACCGACAGCGGCAGCTCTGTGAAATTTTCCGAAGACAAGCCGGGCATCTCGAACCTCATAAGCATTTTGAGCTCCGTCTCCGAAAAATCCGTCTCCGAAATCGAAAGCGAGTTCGAGGGCAGGCAGTATGGCGACTTCAAAAAAACTGTCGCCGACGCGGTCATTGCCAAGTTCGACCCGATAAGGCAAAAGTACGAGGAGCTTATGAAGGACAAGGCGTATCTTGAAAGCGTCTTGAAGCGCGGAGCCGCGGCGGCTCAGCGCAGAGCCGACAGAATGATGGGCAAAGTCTGTCGCAAAGTCGGCTACGTCGACGCAATTTCATCAAAGTAAAAATAAAATCAAAGGATCACCGATATGCAAAAGAAAGTTCCAATGTGGCCGGTTTACGCGGCGGACGCGCTGATGTTTTTGTCGGTTTTCTTCATCGCGCTGCCGAATATCTTTTTGAAAGAGCCGCTCGAAGCGGGGCAGGCTTTCGCTTTGGTCTTGGTGGTCTTGATTGCAATGTGCCTTGTGCTCTTGCCGCATTTCTTTGCATACCGCATGGATATTGACTCCGCGAAAACCGAAGCCCAGAAGCGCGACGAAATTTTCGACCGCCAGCTCGGGCAGATTTTTGCCGACTTGCGCACTCTGCGCGATTCGCTCCTTTCGCAGAAGGAAAAAATCGAAGCCTCTTCCTCTGAAATCGAGGCTTTGCAAGTTTCGGTGCGCAATTTAAAAGACTCTCTCGAAAACAATTCGGCGGCAAATGCCGAGCTTGAGGCGGGCTTGGCGGCGGCAAATTCCGCCTTGGAAAACCTCAAAAATTCGCTTTCCGATTTTGAAAAAAAATCGTCCGAAGAAAACGGCGAGCACTTAAAGTACCTTTCCGACAAGCTCGAAAAGCTCTCCGAGCAAAGCTTTTCAAAGTTCCAAATTCTCGACGACATTTGCGCCCAGCTGCAGGCTCTTGGCGACGCCTATGCGGAGTCTGACGGGCAGCCGCAGGGCGGCGGCGAAGAAGGAGAAGACGGCGAAGCCGATGGGGCCGAAGCCGAAGATGACGCAGAAGAAATAGAGGGCGCCAATGCGGAGGAAAGCGGCGAAGTTGAAGGCGAGGAAGAAGAGGAAGATCTCGACGCCGAAGAGGAAGTCGAGGACGATGCCGAAGAAGTTGAGGAAGTTCCAGAGGAAATTGAAGAGGGCGAAAGTTTTGGCAACGACGACGATTTTGGGGACTTGCAGGAAGAAGAGCCGCAGGAAGAAGCCGAAGGGCAATCCGAGCCCGCCGAGGAAATCGAGCCGCAGGCGGAAGCGCCGAAGATTAACCCCAAGTGGGAGGGTATTCTCGACAAGGCTTTGCAAAATTCGCAGTCGTCATCGACGCGCGAGACTGTCTCGAAGTTTATCGAAAAAAACAACGGTTCAGGCGGGCAAGGCGAAGCGGGCGCGCAGGCGAATTTGTTTGACGAGGCGCAGCTGCCGCCGCCGCGCAAGCCAACGCGCGTCAAAAGCGGCGACACTGCCGTAATTGTCAACGCCTTTTTGGGCATAGGCAACATTCCATACGTGCGCGGCGAGGGCGCGGGGCTTAGCCCCGACAAGGGCGCGCCCATGGACTTGCTTGAAATCGGCAAATACCAGTGGAAGTGCGGCGGCATGATTGCAGATCCCATAAAAATTTCCGTTTGGCTCAACGACGAAATTCCGTCCAATTTGGGCGAGCTTGTCTTAAACCCCAACGAAACTTTGGAAATCGACCCGTCTTTTGAATAAAAATGCTCAGTGTAAGAATTATTCCGTGTCTTGACGTCCATGCCGGCAGAGTTGTAAAGGGCGTAAATTTTGTGAATTTGATTGACGCGGGCGACCCCGTCGAGCAGGCGAAGGCGTACGAAGCCCAGGGCGCGGACGAGCTTGTCTTTTTGGACATCACAGCCTCAAGCGACGGCAGGGATATTATGCGCGAGGTTGTCGAGCGCACCGCAAGCTGCTGCTTTATGCCGCTTACTGTCGGCGGCGGCTTGCGCAGCATCGAGGACATCCGCGCCATGCTCAACGCGGGCGCGGACAAGGTTTCTTTGAACACTTCGGCTATAACAAACCCCGACTTGGTTTCGGAGGCTTCCGCGAAGTTTGGCAACCAGTGCATAGTTGTTGCAATCGACGCAAAAAAAGAGGGCTTTGCCAAGTGGGGCGTTTACACGCACGGCGGCAGGAACAGGACGAATTTGGACGCCGTCGAGTGGGCGAAGGAAGTCGAGCGCAGGGGCGCGGGCGAAATTCTGCTTACTTCAATGGACGCCGACGGCACGAAGGACGGCTACGACATCGAGCTTACGCGCGCGGTCAGCGACGCCGTTAAAATCCCCGTAATCGCCTCGGGCGGGGCGGGCAAGCTCGAGCATTTGGTTGACGCTGTGAAGTACGGCAAGGCCAGCGCGGTTTTGGCAGCCTCTATTTTCCACTTCGGCACATATTCGATTAGGGAGGCGAAGCTTGCAATGCAGTCCGCGGGGCTGCCCGTTCGCCTTTAATTTCCGCGCGAAACCGCGAAGTTTTGGCGCAAATTTTTTTATTCCCGCGCGGGTTTTGCGCGGGATTTTCGCTTTACTGTTTAAGCTTTTCGCAGGCGCAGAATGCGATTGCGCCGACGCCGTTGCCAAGAATCATGATTATTTCGTACCAGAGCGTTTTCATGTCCCAGGCGTTTGCGGCGGAAAAATAGAACATATTTGCTATGCTGTGCTCGAAGCCCGAAATAATAAAGACCATGACAGGCAAAATGACAAAAAGCCAGTTTTTCGACTTCTTGTAGCCGTCGACCGCCAAAAACATCATAATGCCGCAAGCCATCGACAAAATGAAAATGCTAAGCGGCTTGTCGGCGAGCTTTGCCGCCGAGAGAGCCTCGGTTTTATGCACGATTGCCCCCGCAAATCTGGTGCAGCGCATTGCAGTTCCCAAAAGCCACGCGCCCGCAAAATTGCCCAAAATTATAATGGGGTAGTAAAACGGGCTTTTTAGGATGTTGAACTGCGAATTTTCCGTTTTTGAAATTGTAAGGTAGCCGATTTTGCCTGTGTAGAGGTCAAAGCCCCTCAAAACTACAGTCAGTAGCCCCAGCGAGAACATAAACGAGCCCATATATTTGTTGTCGCTCGAAACGTAAACAGCCCCGCCGAAGGCAATCATCAGCCCCGCGTAAATTGCGCTTATAAAATTTTTCATGGGCAAAAAAAGTAAATGCTTGAAATTGTTTTGTAAATAAATTTTTAATGCATGCGTTTTAATTCGATAAAAAACTATGGCAAACACGGTAAATCTTAACGGCGCCGCCTGCGAGGTCGCGGGCGATTTTTTGAGGAAAAACGACATCGCCCCGAAATTCACCCTTGTTCGCGGCGACT
>JAFXRX010000035.1 GCA_017526045.1 Opitutales bacterium | reverse complement strand
TGGCGGTTTCCAGCGCGGACATATCCTTGAAGTAAATCGCCATAATGAGAGCCGCCATTTGGTATTCGGGGATTTCCTTGTCCAGAATGGAGTCCACCAAAAAGCGGACTTCCTCTTCGGTGAATTCGTTGCCGTCTCGTTTCTTTTCGATGAGATAAGCGTATGAGGGCTTGATAGCCGTTTTGATTATGGGTATCTTTTTTATTGCCATGGCTTGGTGGTTTTGACTTTTTGTTTAAATGTTGATGGAGGGAAGGCAGAATTTTTGCTCGCAGGCTTTATCTAAAATAAAAGGCGCAAACATAAAAAAAGAAGCTTTTTTAGAAAACAGCCCTATTTTTATATTTTAGCGGTTTTACGGCTTATATTTTATATTTTGCTAATACAGCGTTTTTTCTGCGTTAGTATATAAAGTGGCAAATCTTTGAAAAAAGTCGAGCAAAAAATCAAAAAAATTTAGAAATTCATAAATAAATGCGCAAAAATCGGGTCGATTTTGCAAAAAAACGGCGAGCCAAAAATGTTTTTTTAAAAAAGGTTGCAAAAGTTCCGCAAAAAGTGTTGAAATGTACCGCTTTAAAAATGGACGGCAAATTGAAAGACAAAAAAGAGCCATCTTTTGAGGAGGCTTTTGCCAAGCTTCAGGATATTTTGCGCGAGCTTGGGGGGCAGGGAGTGGCCCTCGACATGCTCGTAAAAAAATATTCCGAGGCGAAAAAATGCCTTGAAATTTGCCGAAAGAGATTATCCGAGGCCGAAATGCAGGTAAAACAGCTTGGTCAGGACGGCCTGGAGGATTTCCACGAATAATTTTTAATTATGTCTATTTTAAGTAAAATACAGGGCCCGGACGATGTAAAAAAGCTTTCAAAGCAGGATTTGAAGGTTTTGGCGCAGGAAATCCGCGAGGAAATAATTTCCGTAACTTCTAAAAACGGCGGGCACGTCGGCCCGAATTTGGGCGTTGTCGAGCTTTGCATTGCGCTTCACCGCGTCTTTTCGACGCCGAAAGACAAAATCGTATTTGACGTTTCCCACCAGAGCTACGTTCACAAACTTTTGACGGGCAGAAACGGCGAAAAATTCAAAAATCTGCGCAAAACAGGCGGCTATTGCGGCTTCTGCAACCGCGCCGAAAGCCCCCACGACGCATTCGGGGCGGGGCACGCGGGCACGGCTCTTTCCGCCGCTTTGGGTTTGGCAGCCGCGCGCGATATGCTCGGCGGCGACGAAAATGTAATCGCGGTCTTGGGCGACGCCGCCCTTACAAACGGCATATCTTTCGAGGCTCTCAACAACATCGAATCCTCCGCAAAAAAGTTCATTTTGGTGTTAAACGACAACAAAATGTCGATTTCAAAGAACGTCGGCGCGCTCTCGAAATACTTTAACGACCTCATCACAAACCCGATTTACACGCGCCTTTACTCCGACTTGGAGTCGTTCTTGAAAAAGTCGTCGGTCGGCAGAACCGTAAAGGGCTTCGGCAAAAAAGTCATGCACGAGACCAAGGACTTTTTCATGGGCTCTTCCATGTTCGAAAAGTACGGGCTGCGCTACCTGGGCCCGATTGACGGCCACAACATCGACCTTCTCGAAACCTATTTGAATTTCTGCAAAAACTCGCCCGAGCCGGTAATTTTGCACATCGTAACCGAAAAGGGCAGAGGGCTGCCCTGCGCGATAAAAAATCCGGAAAAATTCCACGGCGCAAGCCCCTACAACGTCCTTACGGGCGAAAACACCGAGCACGTCGACCCGACCATCCCGCTTTACCAGGACGCCATGGGCAAAACTTTGGTGAAAATCGCCCGCAAAGACAAAACTGTCGTGGGCATCACCGCCGCGATGAGCGCGGGCACGGGGCTTTGCCACATCAAAAACGAATTGCCCGACCAGTTCTTCGACGTCGGCATTGCCGAGGAGCACGCCGCGGTGTTCTCCGCGGGCATGGCGGCGCGCGGCATAAAGCCCGTTGCGGCAATCTATTCTTCATTTATGCAGAGGGCGGTTGACTGCGCCATGCACGACGTCTGCCTGCAAAATCTGCCCGTAACTTTCTGCATGGACAGAGCCGGATTGAGCGCGCAGGACGGCGCGACGCACCACGGGCTCTTCGACATCGCAATGCTCAGGTGCCTGCCAAACGCAAACATCATGCAGCCCTCGAACGAGGACGAGCTTGCCGACATGCTCTACACTTCGATTTACAGCGGCAAGCCCTGCTTTATCCGCTATCCGCGCGGCAAGGGCGAGGGCGTAAAGATGAAGGATTTCCCGCAGAAGATTGAAATCGGCAAGGCGCAGGTGCTTGTCGAGCCCGAGGGCGAGGTTGTCATTTGGGCTTTGGGCAACATGGTAAGCGTCGCCAAACAGGCTGCGGAAATTTTAAAGGAAAAGGGCGTTTCAGCGGGCGTTGTCAACGCGCGCTTTGCAAAGCCCTTGGACGTCGAGCTTTTGAAAAAGCACGCGCTTTCGAACAAGCGGATTGTCACTATTGAGGACCATTCAATCCGCGGCGGCTTCGGCAGCGCGGTTGCGGAATTTTTGGTTGAAAACAAGATAGAAACACCCCTTGAAATCATTGGCTGGAAGGACGAGTTTATACCGCACGGCTCGAGCGTTAATGTGTTGCGTGGGCAGTATGGACTTGATACCGCGTCTGTTGTTGACAGAATTTTGAAGGCTTGCGGGAAGTAGGGCAGTCTTGTTATTTCTTTGGTCGGGCGCATTCGGCGCCCGATTTTTTTTGCTCCTCATGCCGGAATGCGGGCATTTTTTTATTTATTTGCTTGCAAGCGGTAGTAGTATGGGTATAACAGTTG
>JAFXRX010000311.1 GCA_017526045.1 Opitutales bacterium | reverse complement strand
TTGACGCAGTCGTTTTCCTTTTTGAGCGTCACGCCGCGCACGCCGCGGGTCGCCCTGCCCTGCGCGCGCAGGTCGGTTTCGCTGAATCTAATAGACATGCCCGCGTAAGTTATGAGCACGATTTCGCTTTCCTTTTCGGCGAGCACAACTCCGATGAGGTCGTCGCCCTCGTCAAGGTTGATGCCGATAATCCCGCCCTTGCGGCAGTTCTTGTAGTCGGCAAGAATAGTCTTTTTGACGACGCCGTTTTTGGTCGCCATAATCAGGCTCTTGTCGGCGTCGTCCAAATCCTTTACGCAAATCATTGCGGCTACTTTTTCGTCGGGCTGCAAGTCCAAAACGTTTTTAATTGAGCGCCCCTTCGAGATGCGCGTGCCCTCGGGGATTTCGTACACCTTGTGGACATAGACGCGGCCGTTGTTCATAAAGAACATGATGTAGTCGTGCGTCGATGCGGTGAAAAGGTGCTCGATGAAATCCTCGTCGTACTGGCCCGAGCCGATTACGCCCTTGCCGCCGCGCTTTTGAGAGCGGTACGCGCTTACGCCCGTGCGCTTGATAAAGCCGTTGTGCGAAACCGTTATGATGCAGCCCTCGTTTGCGATGACGTCCTCCATGCGGAATTCGCCTTCCTCCGCGGCAATCTGCGTGCGGCGCGGAGTCGCGTATTTTTGGCGCATTTCCTGCAAGTCCTCCTTGATTAACTTCAAGAGCTTCTGCTCGTTTTCGAGGATTGAGCGGTACTCGTGGATGAGCTTCATAAGCTCCATGTATTCGTTTTCGATTTTTTCGCGCTCCAAACCCGTCAGCTGGTAGAGCCTCATATCCAAAATGGCGTTCGTCTGGCGTTCGGAGAGCGGATACTTCGCCATCAAAGAGGCCTTTGCGTCGTCGCGGTTTTTGCTTGCGCGGATGATTTTTACGAAGTCGTCGAGGTTGTTTAGGGCGATTTTAAAGCCCTCCAAAATGTGCGCCCTGTCCTCCGCCTTGCGCAGCAAAAATTGCGTGCGGCGGTAGACGACGTCGCGGCGGTGCTCGATGTAGCACTCTATCATTTCCTTGATGTTCATCTGCTTTGGCCTGCGCTTGTCGAGGGCAAGCAAAATCGCGCCGAAAGACGATTCGAGCGGCGTGTGCTTGTAGAGCTTGTTCAAGACTACCCTCGGCGCCTCGCCGCGCTTCAACTCAATTACAATGCGCGTGTTTTTGTCGGACTCGTCGCGCAGGTCGCTGACTTCCGTAATGATTTTTTCGCCGACAAGCTGCGCGATTTTTTCGACGAGGGCGGCGCGGTTTACGTTGTATGGAATTTCCGTAATTACAATCTGCTCCTTGCCGTTTTTAAGATCCTCGACGTGGGCGACGCCGCGCATTTTGACGATGCCCTTGCCCGTTTTCATGTAGCTTTCGATGCCGCTTCTGCCCGTAATTGTGCCGCCCGTCGGGAAGTCGGGGCCGGGCAAAAGCTTAATGATTTCGTCGATTGAAATCGAGGGGTTGTCGATTATGGCGCAGGTGGCGTCGATTAGCTCGCCCAAGTTGTGCGGGGGAATGTTAGTCGTCATGCCGACTGCGATGCCCGTGGAGCCGTTCATAAGCAGCGCGGGAAGCGCGGAAGGCAAAACGGAAGGCTCGGTCGTGGACTCCTTGTAATTCGGGACGAAATCGACAGTATCCTCGTCGATGTCCCGCAGCAAGTCTTCGGCAATCGCGCTAAGTTTGCACTCGGTGTAGCGGTACGCCGCCGCGCTGTCGCCGTCGATTGAGCCGAAGTTGCCCTGCGGCATTACGAGGGGATAGCCCATCACCCAGTCCTGCGCGAGGCGCACGAGAGTGTCGTAAACGGAGCTGTCGCCGTGCGGGTGGTAGTTTTTGAGAACTTCGCCGACGACGCCCGCGCACTTGTCAAACGCCCTGTTGTGCAGCAGGCCTTCGCGCAGCATTGCGTACAAAATTCTGCGCTGCACGGGCTTCATGCCGTCGCGCACGTCCGGCAGCGCGCGGGAAATAATTACCGACATCGAATAGTCGATGTATGCGCCCTGCATGATGTCTGTTATGCTTGCGGGCAATACTTTTTCGTTTTCTGCGTACATATTAAAAAATGCCTTTCAAATTAGATGTCCAAGTAGGAGGCGTTCAAAGCGTTGTCCTCGATGAAAGCGCGGCGTATTGGAACGTCCTCGCCCATGAGCATCGCAAAAGTGCTGTCCGCGAGCGCGGCGTCCTCAATCGAGACGCGCAAAAGCGTGCGCTTTTCGGGGTCCATTGTCGTTTCGTAAAGCTGGTCGGGGTTCATTTCGCCCAAGCCTTTGTAGCGCTGGATTGACATGCCCCTCTTGCCGAGCTCGCGGATTTTTGCGACCATTTCAAGAGCCGTAAAAATCGTCTCCTCCGCGGCGACCTTGCCCTCCGCGTTCTTTTCCACAAGCTTAAAGCGCGGATTTTCCGAGGCGGAATAAGCGTTGCCGTCAAAGCCGAGCTTTTCCAAGTCCTGCAAAACTTTTTCGATTTGGTGCGCCTCGTAAATTTCGTAAACGCCGATGCGCTGCTGAACCTTGTTGCCGTTTTCGTCGATTACCTCGCGGATAGTCGAGGCGCTGAACATATCCTCGGCGTTGTCGAATTCCACAAAGAGCTGCGAGCGCTCGTCGTCGCCGAAGAGGAAGCGGAACTCCTCCTTGTTGCCCGTGCGTACGCGCGCGATGTAGCGCGGCATCATGCC
>JAFXRX010000310.1 GCA_017526045.1 Opitutales bacterium | reverse complement strand
GGTAGGCTTGCGCGGCGTTGGGCCACAGGTTGCTTGGAAATTCACTTTTTATGCGCAGAATGTCTGCAAGGCGCATCGTTAGCATATCCAAAAACTGCGGAGAATTTAAGACCTCGTCGACAAGCTTTTCGCGCTTGTTTTTGTCTGAGCTTTTTATGAATTTTTCCGCGGCTTTGGGGTCGGGCAAGAGCCCCGTGGCGTCAAGGTAAAGGCGGCGCAGAAATTCGTGGTCGGGGCAAACTTCGGAGGCCTGGACGTTGCAAAGCTTTAGATTTTCGTTAATTAGCTCGTCGATTTTCGAAACACTTTGCTGCGTCCGCGCGGGCTTTTTTGCGGCTTTTTGCTTGGCTGCGGGCTCGTCGGGGTTTTTGGCAAAAATCGGGACTGTTGAAAAGCTTCTTTCAAGGCTTGCGCTGAGCGTGTGAAAGCCCGGGGCGGTCGCCGTTATCTTGCCTCCGCTGCGCTTGAGGCGAGGGCTTTGCTTGATTTTCGCATCCGCTGTTATGTCGCGCCTTGAGCCGTCTTTTAGCCTGGCAAATATCTTTATTTCGGCGGTTTTTCCGACTTCCAGCAAGGCGGGGTTGATTTCGATTTCAATGCCGGAAATTTGCGAGGCGGGCTTGGCGGCTTCGGCTGGGGCGTCTTTTGGCTGCTGCGCGTTCAATTCAATATTTGCGGTCGCGAAAATCGCGGCGGCCACGCAAAGCATTGCATATTTCTTTAACATAAAAATCCTTCCCCTTGAATAAATTAAACGTCCAAATTTTTTAGAAGTTTCAAAACTTTAAAAATTTTCGCATTTAAAATCAAGTTTTAAAACAATAAATCGGGCGGCAAAATCCGCCGCAAAAAAAAGATAAAAATTTGTATTGAAGCGAAAAAAACTGTTTGCGAAAATCAGCCATTATGAACTTCTATACACTTTCAAAAAGCCTTCGCGGCGCAAACAAATCAATTCGCAAAATAGCGGCCTTAATTTTAACGGCGGGCGTTTTTGCCCCGCTTTGGGCGGATAAAATATCATGCGATAAAAGCGGATTTGACAAGGTGTATAACGTCATAGACGACGCAGTGTACGACCTCAGATACTACTCGCCCTACAACTTTACGGGCAATAAAATAAGGGGCTACAAGGCTCCGGTTGCATATATGACAAAGGAGGCTCTGCAGGCTTTGTCGGTTGCTGCGGCGGATTTGCGAAAACAGGGATACAGGCTTCTTATTTGGGATACATACAGGCCGCAAAAGGCGGTCGACAACTTTGTCGAATGGATAAACAACCCAAACGACGAAGGCAACAAAAGCTTTTACCCCGACTTGAAGAAATCGGATTTGCTTAAAGGCTATTATGTCGCCGAAAAATCGGGGCACACGAGGGGCAGCACCATAGATTTGACGATAATAAAAATGGACGGCTCATTCGTGGATATGGGCGGTACGTTTGATTTGTTCAGCGAAATTTCGCACCCCGACTACAAAGAATTGACGCAGGAGCAAATAAAGAACCGCAAAATTTTGCGCGACGCAATGACGAATGCGGGATTTGTGGGCATCGACTCGGAATGGTGGCACTTTACCCTCAAAAACGAACCCTACAAAGACACGTATTTTAATTTCGACGTCGAATAAAAGAGCCGACAAAAAAACTGCGAATTCGAAGAATTCGCAGTTTAAAAACTTTTACGCGGAGAGATAGGGATTCGAACCCTAGGTACGGTTTCCCGCACACCTGATTTCGAGTCAGGCACAATCGACCACTCTGTCATCTCTCCTTGTAAAAGAAATAAGCTGTTAACGCTACTTCGCCGCGTTAAAAGGTCAATAAAAAAATTCCGATTTTTGCAAATTTATCCGCCAAAAAAGTCTTGATAAACCGCGCAAATTCGCGTATCTGTGTGTGCCGTATAAAAGATGACAGGAGGCTGTATGAAGGAAAATAGAGAGGCTGTTTTTTATTCCAAAATTGACGCATGGCTGGTTGTGCTTATGTTTTTAAGCCTTTTCGCCGCAGTGCCCGTGTTTTATATGATGCCTATAGACCATGGCGCTTCTGCATTTATCCTAATTTTATGCCTCGCGGTTTATATTTTGGGAATTCACGCCGTTCTATCGTGCAAATATATCTTCCGCGAAGACTATTTGTATATCCGCTCGGGAGTTTTTGTGTTTGTAAAAATTCCGTACAAAGACATTAAGGGCTTTTCCGATTCCCGATGCCCGCTGTCCGCCCCTGCCGCCTCTCTTGACAGGATTAAAATAAACTACGGCGGAAAGATTTTCGGCATTCAAAAATTCACGCTCGTATCGCCGAAAGATAAAAATCTGTTCAAGGAAATTCTGGCTGAAAAAATCGCGGGCAGCGTGGACGTTTGAGGCCGCCGAAAGGCGAAGTAGGCGCGGCGCGGAGGCGGATTTTTACTGGAAAATATTCCAGGATTTTACGCATTCGATGATAAACCAGACGCCGAAGAGAGCCAAAATTAAAAGCAGAATTTTTCTTATCGATTTAGACGTCTCGCCGGGGATGTCGAAGCGGTCGAAGCGCGTCTGCTTGAACGTCTTGGGCTTGCGCATCGGGTCGATTTTTTCCGCGGGCACAATCTCCTTTTTGACGACTATTTTCTGTCTCTTCTTAAAAAGCATTTTTTTCCGTCGTTTTGCGGGCAGGGCGGCGTCTTTATTTTTCGCGGCAATTCTCTACATCTTTTCGATGAAAAGACCCTTAGAAAAATCGTCGATTTTTTGCATATCTGAGGCGCTTATTTCCGCGCTTTGGACTGCTTTTGCGCAGTCTTTTATCTGTTCGGGCTTGCTTGCGCCGATGAGAACGCTTGCGACTCTTTTGCGCTGCAAAAGCCAGCGGATTGCCATTTGCGAAAGCGACTGCCCGCGCTCGTCGGCGATTTGGCACATCTTTTTAACGGCTTCAATTCGCGGCAGAATAGTGTTTTTGTTAAGCCACGGGTTTGTAGGCTCGCGCCCCGCGCGGGAGTCGGCGGGGATGCCGTTTACATATTTGTTTGAAAGCAGCCCTTGCTCGAGCGGCGAGTAGCACACGAGGCTCAAATCGTCGGAGTCTTGCGCGCCGTTTTTTTCGCAGCGGCGGTCGAAAATATTGTAGCGCACCTGGTTTGCTATTAGCGGCACGTTGCGCGACTTCGCGATTTCGTACGCCTTTTGCGCGGAGGAGCCGTCGTAGTTGGAGACGGCAAGGTACAAGACTTTGCCTTGTTTTACGGCGTCGCAGAGGGCGTTTATGGTTTCTTCGAGGGGCGTGTCGGGGTCGAAGCGGTGCGAGTAGAAGATGTCGAAGTAGTCGAGCCCCGATTTTTTCAGGCTGCGGTCGAGGCTTGCGATGACGCTTTTTTTCGAGCCCCATTCGCCGTACGGGCCTTCGATGTCGCGGTAGCCCGCCTTGCTTGTAATGAGAATTTCGTCGCGGTATTTTGACAGGTGCTCTTTAAAGATTTTCCCCGCGGTGATTTCGGCTGTGGAGTTGCAGTAGTTGTTTGCCATGTCGAACATAGTAATGCCGCAGTCGAACGCCGTAAAAATCATGTTTTTGCAGTTTTCAAAGTCGGCGTCCAAGCCGAAGTTGTACCACATTCCAAGCTGGATTGCGGGCAGTTTCAGGCCGCTTTTGCCCGCGTAGTTATATGCCATATTTTCGTATCTGGATTTTGATGCCGTGTAATTCATAGAGCTGATTTTTTTCAAACCGAAAATTTTTGCAACAAATTTTTCGGGGCTGCGCGATTTTTTAAATTGAAAGTTTTCGGGTTTCGCGCATAATTTTTCCAATTATTAACCAAAAAAAGGACTGTATTATGATGGCAAGATTTTTATTGGCGGCGGCGTTTTTGTGCGCCTCTTTTGCGCATGCGCAGGATTTCGACGTTAAAATTTGGGAGGGCGTAAAAATGCCCGGGACTGTGTGCGTCGACAAAAATTCGCCGAAAATTTCCTATGACGAGGCGAAGAAAATTCTCGGCAAAAACCCTAACATTTCCTCGGGCAAGTACGGGCAGGGCAACGAGGGCTGCCAGCGCGTCGTCGAGCCCACTTTGCGCTGCTTCAAGGCGGTTTCGGACAGCAAAAAGCCGATGCCTGCCATCATAATCTGCCCGGGCGGCGGCTACTCGCACTTGGCGATGGGGCACGAGGGCAACGATATCGCAAAATTCCTGGCTGAAAACGGCACGACCTGCTTCGTCCTCGCTTACAGGATTCCCGGCAACAACCGCGAGTCCGCGCTAATGGACGTCCAGCGCGCGATAAGGCTTGTGCGCAAAAACGCCAAGAAGTGGAATGTAGACCCAAGCAAAATCGGCGTGATGGGCTTTAGCGCGGGCGGCCACCTTTCGGCAAACGCCTCGACAAACTACGGCCGCGAAGTCTATGC
>JAFXRX010000309.1 GCA_017526045.1 Opitutales bacterium | reverse complement strand
GCTGGCTTACGATTACGCGCTCTGCGCCGTTTACGATAAAGCTGCCGCGGGTCGTCATCATATTGAGTTCGCCCATGTAAATTTCGGCGTCGCTTGGAGTGTTGTCGCCTTCTGTAAGGCGCAATTTAACATAAAGTTTTACGGAGTAGGTGGAGCTTTCCTTGATTGTTTCCACTTCCGTTCTGTCGGGGCCCGCGACTCTGTACTCGACATACTCGAGCTTTGTCTTGCCGTCGTAGCTTTCTATCGGAAATACTTCGCTAAATACCGCGTGCAGGCCGATCATCTGTCTTTTTGAAGGCGGCACGTCTTTTTGCAGAAAATCGGCATAAGATTTTACCTGATTTTCGATGAGGTTGGGAAGGGGAATAATTTCCCTCAATTTTCCAAAGTTCTTTCGCTCAGCCATATATTTTGAAGTTTGTATTTTTTAAAAACCCGCGCCAGCCCAAACTGGACAGCCGCCGCAGGCTATTTTTATAAACGAGAAAAACGGACAGCAAAGCCCCCCCTTTCGGGGGCTTCGCTTTCCGTGAAAATAGATTGAAGATTGTTCGCCAAAGGCTTACTTAATCTTGACTGTTGCGCCGGCGTCCTTGAGCTTCTTTTCAATTTCGGCGGCTTCTTCCTTAGAAACGCCTTCCTTGATAGTCTTGGGTGCGCCTTCGACAACTTCCTTGGCTTCCTTCAAGCCGAGGCCTGTGATTTCGCGTACAGCCTTGATTACGTTGATCTTGTTGGCGCCCGCGTTTTCGAGGACAACGTCAAACGCCGTCTGCTCTTCAGCCGCGGCAGCCGGGCCCGCAGCAACTGCAACCGCAGCTACGGGAGCGGACGCTGTTACGCCCCATTTTTCTTCGAGCTCTTTTACAAGAGCGGCCGCTTCCAAAACGGTCAAGCCGCTGAGGAATTCGATAACTTCTTCTTTTGATACTGCCATGATTTTTTTCTCCTTGAACGGTTAGCGCCGAATTTTTCGGCATTTAAGAGGAGTTGCCCTCCTAACCTTGTTCCTTGTTGATGTTTGCGCCCCGCCCCGCGCATGGAACGCGCGGCGGGGCAAAAGCCGATTTTTATTAAGCCTCCTGCTTTTCGCTCTTCGCCTTCAAGACATTCAAAATGCCCTGGGCAGAAGCAATGAGGAAGAGGCTGAGCATCTGGGCGCGCATGCCCGCCAAATTCGGGAGCTTGCTCAATGCTTCGATTTCGTCCTTGTTGAGGAGCTTCTTGTCCAAAACCGCGATTTTAACGTCGGAACGCTCGCGGTTCTTCAAAAAGTCCACAATCGCCTTTGCGACTTCCGTAACGGCGTCGCCACCGCTGATGATGGCCGTCGGGCCTTCCAAGAATTCGGAAAGGTCGGGGAGCTCGCGCTCTTTTGCCGCGATGTTGATTATGGAATTCTTTACGACGTGGTATTCCGCGCCGCAAGCCCTGAGGGAAGCCCTCAGCTCCGCCGCGTCAGACACCGTGACGCCCGTGAAATTCATCAAGAATACGAAGTCGGAAGCCGATAAACGCGCAATTGCTTCGTCAACGAGATACTTTTTTTCCGGTCTCATGATTTTTTATCTCTCCTTATTCGCCTACTTCAGAAAGTGCAACCTTAACCGCGGGGCTCATTGTGGAGCTCAGGGTTATGGACTTTACAAATTTGCCTTTGATTGCCTCGGGCTTCGCCGCCATCAGGCTCTGCAGCGCCGCCTTTGCGTTTTCCGTCAATTTTTCAACGGAGAAGCTGCGCTTGCCGATTACGATGGAAAGGTTTGCGGTCTTGTCCATCTTGTACTCGACGCGCCCCGCCTTGACTTCGTTAATCGCGCTTGCAACGTCGTCTGTAACCGTGCCGCTCTTGGGGTTGGGCATCAAGCCTCTCGGGCCCAACACGCGCGCCGCCTTGCGGACTTCCTTCATAGCGGAAGTCGTGGCGATTGCCACGTCGAAATCGACCCAGCCGCCTTCAATCTTCTTGAGCATGTCGTCCAAGCCCGCGAAATCCGCGCCGGCTGCGAGAGCCGCTTCGGCGTTTTCGGTGAATACCAAAACGCGGACTTTTTTGCCGCTGCCGTTGGGCAGGCGAACAGTGCCGCGAACCATCTGATTGCTCTGCTTGGGATCGACGACGAGTTTAAACGACAATTCGACAGTTTCGTCGAACTTCGCCTTCTGCATACCGTCAAGCGTCTTTACCGCGTCCGCCAAAGACTGTGCCTCGGCGTTTTTTACGGCTGCGCTTGCATATCTTTTACTTCTTTTAACCATGACTTTTTTGTCTCCTGCTTTTTTGCAGTGCGGTTTTTTTATTCAAGCCTTGAAGCCCTCCTTCAAAGCCCCCCGCCGCCTAAAAAGCGGCGGAGATTTTCAAATTTTACAAACAAGGCGCCCAAAGCGGCAAAAGCCGCCCAAACGCCCTGCCAGGGATTAGTCGACGACTTCGATGCCCATGGAGCGCGCCGTGCCCGCAATGATGCGCGCGGCGGCTTCGGGGTCGATTGCGTTGACGTCCTTCTGCTTAATCTTTACGATTTCGGCAATCTGGGCCTTCGTGACCTTGCCGACCTTGTCGACATTGGGCTTTGCGCTCGCAGTCTGGATGCCCGCGGCCTTCTTCAAAAGAACGGAAGCCGGCGGCGACTTCAACACGAACGTGAAAGACTTATCCTGATAAACAGTGATAACAACGGGCAATATCATGCCGTTCTGGTCTTTTGTTCGAGCGTTGAACTCTTTGCAAAAGCCCATGATGTTAACGCCTGCCGCGCCCAATGCAGGGCCTACCGGCGGAGCAGGATTTGCGGCGCCCGCGGGGAGCTGCAACTTAATCTGCTTTACGATTTTCTTAGCCATTTTTGTTTCCTTTTAATTATTTACACGATTTTTGAGGCAATCGATGTGCGTAATAAATTTTTTATTCCTCCAGCTTTGCAGCCTGGTTGAATTCCAGCTCGACCGGCGTGAAGCGGCCGAAAATCGAGACGCTCGCCTTGAGCTTGCCCTTTTCGGCGTCGACTTCCTCGACGACGCCCGTAAGGTTGAGGAAGGGCCCGTCGGTAATTTTGATGTGCTCGCCGACGTTGAAGTCGACTTTCGGGCGGACGGAGCTCTTGGCTCTTTCGATTTGCGAGAAGATTTCGTCCACTTCCCTTTGGCGCAGAGGCAGGGGCCTCGGGCCGAGCGCGCTTTCGCCGCCCATGAAATCGATTACGCCGTTTGCGCGCTTTACAAAATAATATCCCCTTTCAAGCAGGTTTTCGTCGTCGTCATAGAGCTTCATCTTGACGAAAATGTAGCCGGGGTAAAGCTTGCGCTCGCGCTGGGTTTTTTTGCCGTTTTTAATTTCCGAGACGGTCTCGGTGGGCATCAAAATGTCTTCTTTGGAGAGGACGTCCCCCATGTCTTCAAGGTCGATGAGCATTTTCAAGGACTCCACCGCCTTGTTTTCCATATTGGAGCGAACCTGCACCGTGTACCATTTTTTGCCAGAGTCAGACGACATCTTCAGTTCCCTCCAAATTATTTGCCGCCCTTTGCGATAGTCGTGCACAAATCCACGACATTGAGCGCGGAAAAGTCAGCCAGCGCGATGAACGCGCCCAAGAGCAATATCGCGACAAACACGACCACCATGGAAGATCTTGTCTCCTGGGCGTCCGGCCAGCTCGCCTTTTTAAGCTCGGCTACGGTCTCCTTGTAAAATTGCCTTATCTTTGAAAATGGATTTGCCATAATATTTATACGCTGACTATTTTTTAGTGGCAGGGACGGAGGGACTCGAACCCCCAACACGCGGTTTTGGAGACCGCTGCTCTACCAATTGAACTACATCCCTATGCCTGATTAAAGAACAAAAATTTTACGCCGCAAGCCGCGCGAAGCGGCTTTTGGCATAAAATTCAAAACAAATCGCCTTAGGCGATAACTTCGCTGATGCGGCCCGCGCCAATTGTGCGGCCGCCTTCGCGGATTGCGAAACGCTGGCCGGCTTCCATAGCGATCGGCTTCTGGAGCTCGATTTCGATGGAAACATTGTCGCCGGGCATAACCATTTCGACGCCTGCGGGAAGTGTGCAAGTGCCGGTAACGTCAGCCGTGCCGAAGTAGAACTGCGGGCGGTAGTTCGTGAAGAACGGAGTGTGGCGGCCGCCTTCGTCCTTGGTGAGGACGTAGATTTCAGCCTTCGCCTTGGTGTGCGGGTGGATTGTGCCCGGCTTTGCGATAACGTGGCCGCGCTGTACCTGGTTCTTTTCGATGCCGCGCAAGAGCAAGCCGACATTGTCGCCCGCCTGGCCCTGTTCGAGGAGCTTGCGGAACATTTCAACGCCGGTGATTGTCGTCTTCTGGGTTTCGCCCAAGCCGACGATTTCAACTTCTTCGCCGACCTTTACGACGCCGCGTTCGATACGGCCAGTCGCGACAGTGCCGCGGCCCGTAATCGAGAATACGTCTTCAACGCTCATCATGAACGGCTTGTCAATCGGGCGTTCGGGTTCGGGAATTTCATTGTCGATGGCGTCCATCAAAGCGTCGATGCTCTTTACGCCGAATTCGACGCCTTCGAGCGCCTGTGTGGCGGAGCCGCGGATGATCTTGATGTTGTCGCCGTCGTACTGGTACTTGCTCAAGAGGTCGCGGACTTCCATTTCAACGAGCTCCAAGAGTTCGGGGTCGTCGAGCAAGTCGCACTTGTTCAAGAATACAACGATCTGGGGAACGCCTACCTGGCGGGCCAAAAGGATGTGTTCGCGGGTCTGGGGCATCGGGCCGTCAGCTGCGGAAACAACGAGGATTGCGCCGTCCATCTGGGCAGCGCCG
>JAFXRX010000308.1 GCA_017526045.1 Opitutales bacterium | reverse complement strand
TAAACGGCAAGTGGAAATTCTTTTTCGCCAAAAATCCAGAAGAGGCAAAGCCCGAATTTTTCAGGGAAAAGTTCGACGACAAGGGCTGGTTCGACTTTTCGGTTCCGGGCACTTGGCAGATGAACGGCTTCGACCATATTTACTACGCGAATGTCCATTCCGAGCTCATTTTCGACCCCAACGGCGGGGTTCTCGAGGAATACAAGGGCATGGATTCGCCCGACAACCCCTCAATCGGCGTCTTGAAGCCGCGCATAAACGAAATCCACCGCCAGTCGGGAATTTTCCGCAGGGAGTTTGAGCTGAAAAATTTTGGGGAGGGCAGGCGGTATTTCATCCGCTTCGGGGCGGTGAAGTCGGGCTTTAAGCTTTTTGTAAACGGCAATTTTGCGGGGTACGCCGAGGACTCCTACACGACTTCCGAATTCGACGTCACAAAGTTTTTGCGCAAGGGCAAGAACACAGTCGCTTTGCAGGTTTTCAAATTCACGACGGGCTCCTACCTCGAAGTCCAGGACATGCCGCACACCTACGGCATTTTAAGGGACGTTGCAATTTTCTCGCGCCCCGAGGTTTTTGTGCGCGACTACTTTGCCGACATTGGCCTTTCCGGCGACTTCAAGAAGGCGGAAATAAATTGCGCAATAGAAATCGAAAACCGCTCGCAAACTCCGAAAACAAAATTTTTAAAGTGTGTTGTCTTCGATAAAAACGCAAAGCCTTTCGCCACTCTTTTGGGCGGCGAAAAAATCGAAATAGCGGCGAATTCCTCGAAAAAAATCTCAAAAAAATTCGATGTCGAAAAATTTAAGCTTTGGAGCGCGGACAATCCGAACCTCTATAAAATCGCCTTTATTTTGGCGGACGAAAACGGCGAAAACGCCGACGCAATTTCAAACGACATCGCGTTCAGAAAATTTGAAATAAAGGACAAGCAGCTGTTTTTAAACGGAGTGCGCTTCTTCGTAAAGGGCGTCAACCGCCACAACTTTTCGCCCGAGCAGGGCAGCGCGATTTCCTTCGAGCTAATCGAAAAGGACATTTCTTTGATAAAGGAGGCGAACATAAATTCAATCCGCACCTCGCACTATCCAAACGACGAAAAAGTCTATCTTTTGTGCGACCGCCGCGGCATTGCAGTTCTCGACGAAAACAACCTCGAAAGCCACTCGCTCTGGAGGCACGTTCCAGGCGAGACCGGCACTTACACTGTTTCCTGCCTCGACAGAATGCGCAACATGGTTGTGCGCGACAGAAATTTCCCCTGCGTGTTCGCGTGGTCGCTGGGCAACGAAAACGGCTTAAGCTACACAAAAAACCACAAGGCAATGGAGCTCTTGGCGCGCGAGCTCGACCCGCGCAGGTACATCCATTGCGAGATTGCGACCTACCACGAAAAAAACACAAGCGATTTCATCTCGCCCATGTACGGCGGCGTGCAGCGCATGCAGGAGTATTTGCGCATGAACAAGAGCAAGCCTTTCATGTTTTGCGAATACTGCTTTGCAATCGGCAACGGCATAGGCAATTTGAGCGACGTCTGGGATTTGGCGCGCAAAGAGCCGACACTTCTTGGCGGCTTTATTTGGGACTGGGCGGACAGAACCTTGTATTTGCCGTGGAAGGGCGATAAAAACAAAATGTTTTTAGCCTACGGGCCGAACTTCGGCACGCCACGCGACGCGGGGCTTTGGTGCGCCTCTGGCGTCGTTTTGGGCGACAGGTCTTTGACGCCGAAGTATTTTGAAGTGCAGCGCGTCCTACAAAATATTTATATAAGAAAGTCGGAAGCCGACCCCGAAAAGCTGTCGATTTCAAACGAATTTACATCGCGCGACCTCGGCGAGTTCGACGCATATGTATCTCTTATTGTCGACGGGGCGGAAGTAAAATCCAAAAAAATTCCGAGGCTTAGCTTGCCCGCGGGCAAGAGCGCGGATTTTGAAATTCCGTGGATTGAGCCGAAGAACAAAAACGCCCCGGGCGTTTACCACAAGAAAATCAGCTTTGTCGACAAAGACGGCAGGGTTGTGGCAACCCGCCAGTTCTTCGAAAAAGAAATTCCGTCCAAGAAAGTTTTGTCGAGCGGAAAGGCCGTTGAAATCAGGCAAAAAGACGGGAAAGCCGAGCTTGTTTCAGGCGGGCTAAAACTAATTTTCGACGCCGAAAACGCGCAGCTGTTGTCCATCGAAAAAAACGGCTCGCCGATAATTTCCGCGCCGATTGAGCTCGACATAAAGGCGGCTTGGATAAGCAATTTCGGGCAGAGCCGCAGGGAGTTTGAAAAGTTGGAATTAAACAAAATGCGCCTCGCAAAAAAATCGTTCAAGACGCAAAAGCTTTCCGCAAACTGCGCGCGCGCAATCTGCACGCAGACATTTGCAACGCCCATGGGCATGGGCTTTGAATTCGAGTGCGCCTACACGATGCTCGGCGACAGGGCGGTGGAAGCCGCGGTAAAAATCACAAAGATAAACGACACGCCCGAAAAGCTATACCTGCCGCGCGTCGGCGTAAAAATGGGCGTTTCAAAGGACTTTGTAAAATCCGCAAAATACATGGGCAGGGGGCCTTTGATGAACTATCCCGACAAATTGCAGGCGGCGGACTTCGGCGTTTACAATATCGACTTTGACTCCGAAATCATAAAGTACCCGAAGCCGCAGGATTGCGGCAACCGCGAGGGCGTGAAGAGCTGTTTGATTTTGGGCGAGGGCGGCAGCCTGAAAATTCTCGCCCCGCGCGAGGGCGGGCTTGCAATGTCGATGCTGCCGCACACGCAGCAGGAGCTTGAAAAAGCTCGAAACTACGAGGATTTGCCCGCGTGCGCCGGCTTCGAGTTTAGAATTGCCTCGAAGGTCTGCGGCGTCGGCAACGGCGCGCTTTGGCTGCCGACCCTCGACAAATACCGCCCGCATTTCAAGGGCTCGGAGGCTTTCAAGTTCGTCATGGTATTTGACAAGCCCGCAAAAAATCTTTCCGAAATCGAAAACTTCCCGCAAAAATTTTCCTTCAATCAAAATGTCTTGGCCGACAATTTGCAGGAGGAAAGCCTGAAAGTTAAGCTCGAAGGCGACTGGATTTCCGAAAACGCAAGCATTTCGTATAGCTCCGTCTCGGCGGAATACGCGCCGCGCAATTCAAACCCGCTAAAATGCAAGGGCGAAAATTTCGCATTCCACACAAACCGCGACGACCCCATTCAATACGCAATTATCGACTTGGGGAGCGCGCGCAAGGTAAGCGGGCTTAGAATTTTCAACCGCAAAGACAACGAGGGCAACCGCACCGACCGCCTCCGCGCGTTCATAAGCCTCGACGGCAAAAACTGGGAGAAAGTCTGGGAGAGCAACGACGCCCAAGAGATGTGGCTTGCCCCCTTCGGCGGCCTGAAAAACGCCCGCTATGTAAAAATCCAGCTCGACAAAAAAGAATATTTCCATTTGAGCGGGATACAGGTTTACGGCAAATAGCGCGCGCGAAATTTCAAAAAACCAGTCGGCAAGGCTCAACGCTTTGCCGATTTTTTTCTTTAAAAAATTAAATGGGAATGTATATTTTTATTCCATGAAAAAACTTATCGTGTTTATTGCAGTGTTTGCGGCGTTTGTATCATGCCTGTTTGCCGACTGGGCAAACTACGGCAGGTACGCGAAGGCAAACGAGGAAGTCAAAGCCGCCAAAACCGCGCCGATTGCGGTCTTCATGGGCGATTCAATTACCGACGGCTGGTTCGGCTCGCGCAAGCAGTTCTTCATTGAAAACAACTACGTCGGCCGCGGCATAAGCGGGCAGGTTACAACCCAGATGCTCGCCCGCTTCCAGCGCGACGTCGTCGATTTGAAGCCGAAAATTGTCCTGATTTTGGCGGGGACAAACGACATCGCGCAAAACCAGGGCGACATCTCTTTGGAAAACATCGCAGGCAACATACAGTCGATGTGCGAAATCGCCCGCGCCAACAAAATCAAGCCCGTAATCTGCTCGATTTTGCCCGCCGCGCAGTACAGGTGGCGCCCGCAAATCGAAGACGTCGGCGACAAAATCATAGCCGTAAACAAAATGCTGCAGGACTACGCCAAGAAAAACAAAATTGCATACCTCGACTACCACAGCGCAATGGTCGACGAAAACAAGGGGCTGCCCAAAAACCTCTCGGGCGACGGCGTCCACCCCACGGGCGAGGGCTACAAGATTATGGAAGACTTGGCAAAGCCCTTTATCGAAAAGCTCTTAAAATCGCGCAAATAGCCCGATTTTTAGCTTCGCAGGCGGGGATATTGAAAAATTATCCCCGTTTTTTGCTAAAATTTTGAAAAAATAACTTGCATTGCCCGCCAATGCACTCTTTACTGTTTCTCTTTAAATTAAATCGAGTTCGTATTTTACAATTTAATTAAAACGCAAACAAAATGTCAGAAGAACAAAAAAAGTCAGCTTTGGAATTGAAGTTTTCCGACACGGAAAGCTTGAATCGCTACACAACCGAAACCGGCAAAATTTTGCCGCGCAAATTTACGGGTTTGTCCGCAAAGGAACAGCGCCACGTCAAGAAGGCCATCAAGCAGGGGCGCAACATGCTCCTCATGAAGTAGGCGCGCGGTCTCAATCCAAAAAAATTGTCGGGCGGCTTCGGTCGCCTTTTGTTTTTTATAAATATGGTTTTTAGCGCGTCGCAAAATTCCGATTTGAAGAAAGCCGCCGAAATCATTTTGGCGGGCGGCATTGTCGCGGTTCCGACCGAAACGGTTTACGGGCTTGCCGCAAACGCGCTAAACCCCGAGGCGGTTCGCAAAATTTTCATGGCAAAGGGCAGGCCTTTCATCGACCCTTTGATTGTCCACGTTTTGGACTTTGCGCTCCTCGAAAAAATAGCCGAGCCAAACGAGTCCGCGCGGCGCCTCTACGAGGCTTTCTGCCCCGGGCCCATAACCTTTGTGCTTAACAAAAAGCCGTGCATCCCCGACATCGTAAGCGCGGGCAAGCCGACTGTAGCGGTGCGAATGCCGTCGCACAAAACCATGCGCAAGTTTATGGAGATTGCAGGGGTTCCGCTTTCCGCCCCGAGCGCAAACCCATTCGGCTACGTAAGCCCGACAACCGCCGCGCACGTCGAGGCGCAGCTTGGCGATAAAATCGACGCGATAATCGACGGCGGCAGCTGCGAATGCGGGGTGGAGTCGACAATCGTAATGCTCTCCGACGAGTCAAGGCCCATGCTTCTGCGCCCGGGCCCCGTGCCCAGGGCGGAAATCGAAAAAGTCTTGGGCAAAAAGCTAATCGACCCCAAGGAAAAAAACCCCGCGCACCCGACAGCCCCGGGAATGCTCAAAACGCATTACAGCCCGCGCGCGAAAGTCGTTTTGTTCGGCGATTTCTGCGAGGCGGAGGAGGGCGCGGCGCGCGTATTTTTCACCCGCCCCAAAAATCCGCAAAACGGCGACTTTTGGCTCAGCGAAAATTCCGACCCCAAGGAGGCGGCGCGCAATTTGTTCGGGCTTTTGCGCAGCCTCGACTGCTCATACAAAAAAATATTCTGCCAGCGGCTCCCGAACGAGGGCGTCGGCGAGGCCGTGAACGACAGGCTCAGCCGCGCCGCCGAAAAATGACTATTCCCCGCCGCCTTCGATGATTTGCAGCACCGCAATTCTGCGCATCATCTTCCAGACAATCGCAAAGCTCATCAGCGCAAACACAAGCGTGGCAAAGCTCGACATCCCGAAGATTTGCCCCGCCGACGAAAACAAAATCGCGGGCGTCGAGGCTATCATCCCGATTTTAAGCGAGCTGAAAATCCGCGGATTTTTCATGACCCTCAGGGCGAGCAAATGGGTGGGTATCAAAATCGAAAACACCATTATCGCGCTTGAAACAGCGGCGAGGGCGAAGTTGAAAAGCGGCAGAAAATAGAATGCCGCGCTTTTGAGGCTTTCGAAAAATTTTTCGGCGTTTTGCGGGTTTATTTGCAGCGAGGTTTCGTCCGGATACAGCGCGGAATAGTTCGCCCAAATTTCGGAGTAGGGTATTCTCTTTTAGTTTCCCGCTCCCGTGTTTAAAGAAATCCAGTCGCGCTCAAACGCCATTGCAAGCCCCTCCATCTCTTTTGGCGAAACGAAATCCGGCGTGAAGGCGATAAAATTTTTGCCGCTTGTAAGCTTGACGAACACTGCGTGCTTTTGCGCAATTTCAAAGCCGCCTGCGCCGATTTCGCATTCGGGGATTTGCCGCGAAATATGCGCGCCCTCCCTGTTTATAAATTCGGCGAAAACGGGGATCGTGCAGATGTCCGAAAATATGGAGGCGGCAAGCGACACGAGCAGAAAGTAGGCGAGCGCCTTGAATTTCCACTCCCTCAGCGCGAGGCAGTACGCGCTCGGGTCGTAAAGGCATCTCCAGAAAAACGAAATCATGTTCATGGTATTTTATTGCGGGCGGTTTTGGGGTTCATTCGATAATGTCCTTGAACGACTGCGGCAGCGGGCTTTCGGCGCGGAAGAGCGTTTTTTTGCCGCCAAACTCGAACTCGACTTCGGTTTTTGCGCAGTGCAGGTACATTCTTTTTGCGCTGGCGGCTTGTTTGAGCCGGCGGTTTGCGGCGAAGTTGCCGTAGGTTTCGTCGCCCAAAATCGGGACGTTGTGCGAGGCGCACTGCACGCGCAGCTGGTGCGTCCTGCCGGTCTTGGGCTCGAGCCTCAGAAGCGAAAGCATAAGCCCTTTGGCGTCGGAGGCTTCTAAGGCGTAGCGCGTTATTGCGCGGATCCCGCCCGCGGATGTTTTGCCGCGCACAAAGCCGCCGTATTTTTTGACTTCCAAATAGTCGTTCCATTCGCCCTCTTTGAAGGCTGGTCGCCCGACGCAAACGGCGTAGTAGGTTTTTTTTGCGGATTTTTCCTTGAAGGCCTTTTTAAGCGATTGGGCGAGCTCCCCGCTTGTCGCGGCAAGCATTACGCCCGAAGTGGGCGAGTCGAGGCGGTTTATGAGATACAGGCGCATCTTTTCGCCGCTTTCGGCGTCCTGCCAAGAAAAGTATTCGCCCTTGAAATTGTATTTCGCCCTCAAAATCGCGGGGGAGGAGTTTGAGCCGCCCGGGTTTGGGTGCGACATTAGTCCCGCGCCCTTGTCGATTGCAACCGCGCCGCATTCCGCAAACGCAATCGCGGACGCCTTTTTTGCAAACGGGATTTTTTTGATAAAAGCTTCGGTATCCATTATTTGTAATAGAAAGTAAATTTCACCGACTGGTCCTGCGAGCCGAATGATGCGAGCATTTCCTGCGTCCACGCGCCGTATGGGGCTGTCGATAAAATCGCCTGCTCGCACAGGCTTTTGCCGGTAAGCGTGGAAGTGTTTAAAACTGTTTTTATCGAAGTTATTTCGCCCTGCGCGTTCAAAAAATATTCTATTACGACCATTGTGTTCGCCTCGTTTGAGAGAGTGTGCATTGAGGCGAGCAAATACCACTGCCGCACAATCGCCTCGACCATCCGCTGCTGGTAAGCGCCGAATTCGCTGAAGCGCGAATCGACTGCGGTTATGCCGATTTTGTTTGCGCTTGTGGCGTTTGCAAGCATCGGGCCAGCGGCGGTTTGGTAGCTGATGTGCGGGCGCGGCTTTGGGGCGGGCAGGGGCTCTTCGATTTGCGTTTGCGTCTCTTCTTCTAGGCTTTCGCCGTCTCCCGATTTTTCAGTCGGCGCGAAATTTTCGGAAATTTTTATCTGCCCCTCGGAGTCGGCTTCGAGTTTCTCAAAGGGCGATTGGCTTTGCGGGGCGTTTTGAGCTTGAGGCTGCATTGAGGGCTCGCCCGGGTTTGTCAGCGGGCGCTCGAGCGTCTCAAACACGCTTTCAGCCCCCTTTTGCAAAACTTCCTCCTGCAAATTGCCCGAGACGATTTTATGCGCCTCTTCCTCTCCGCTCTCGTTTTTTGGCAGGTTTGAATTTTCTTGCGGGGCGTCTTTTTCCTGGGCGGCCCTTTGGTCTTTGTAGGATTCGTAGGGGGTCGGATTTTCTGGGAGCTCGCTGTTTGCAAGCGGGTTTGCCTCGATGAATTGCGGCTGCGTCAAGCTCTGCGTTTCGGGCGGAAAAAAGTCGATTTCAAATTCGTCGAAATCCGAAAGGCTTTCCGCAAAAACGCAGAAAGAGCGCGGTGCGAAAATCAAAATTAGGGCGTTGATAAAAATTGCAAGGCACATCGCCGCGAACGCCGCCTG
>JAFXRX010000034.1 GCA_017526045.1 Opitutales bacterium | reverse complement strand
TTTCCATTTCGCCCCTGCCGTAGGCGTTCACAACCTGCCCCAAAAGCTGGATTTCCTTCGCGCCTTTTTGCGCGAGAATTTTCGCCTCTTCCAAAATGTCTTCCATCGGGCGCGAACGCTCAATTCCGCGCGTTTTGGGGACGATGCAGTAGGAGCATTTCATGGCGCAGCCCTGCATGATTGAAATGTTCGCGCAGATTTGCGGGCGGGAAAAGTCGTGGTATTTTATTTGGTTGTGCGAGGTTTCGTCGTCGCCGATATTTATTATGGCGTCGTTATACTTCCACTTTTTGCGCTCGCCTTTGGGGGCGTCGGGCGGAATAATCCCCGCCTTGCGCCTCCGCGCGATTTCCTCGATGTAGTCGGCGACGTACGGAGTCTTGCGCGGGCCCGCGATGAAGTCTATGCGCGGAACCGCCTTTACGATTTCCTCGCCCTTGTTTTGCGACATGCAGCCCATGACGCCGATAATCGGAAAGCCGTTTTTCTTCTTGTAGGCGATGCGCGAGAGCTTGCCTAAAGCCTTTTGCTCGGCGGCTTCCCTTACCGAGCAGGTGTTCGCCACAAAGACGTCGGCTTCGCGCTCGCTTTCGGCGATTTGATGCCCGCGCGCCTTCAGCTGCGCCGCGAGATTTTCGGAGTCGCGCTCGTTCATTTGGCAGCCGTATGTCTTGATAAAAACTTTCATCTTATATTTTTGCGCAAAAGAAAAATAAAAAGGCGGCGCGTTTTAATGTCAAAATCAAAAAAATTCAAAAAATCGCCTATTAAACTTGAAAAAACCGCCCGCATGGGGTTTGATAAAAAACATATTTACTTTGGCGGATTGCGCCGGCATTTCACATCTAAATGAACGACTTCACTTCAAAAGAGCCCGACGGCGCGTTCGGGGAAATCGGCTTTGTCAGCTTCAATGATTTTCATTGCGGCGAGCCGCTTGCGTTCGCGCTCGGCGGCGGGCTGAAGTCGTTTGATTTGCGCTACGAAACCTACGGCAGGCTAAACGCCGAAAAGTCGAACGCGGTTTTGGTTTGCCACGCCCTTACGGGCGACCACCACTGCGCGGGCATCTACACGCTAAACGACAAAAAGCCGGGCTGGTGGAACAATATCATAGGCCCCAACAAGCCGCTCGACACAAACAAATATTTTATAATTTGCTCCAACTGCATCGGCGGCTGCCAGGGCTCCACGGGGCCTTCGAGCATCAACCCCGAAACGGGACTGCGCTACAACCTCTCTTTTCCGATTGTGACCGTAAAGGATATGGTCGCAGCCCAAGCGAGGCTTCTTGACCATCTTGGCATCGACTCTCTTGCGCTTGCCATAGGCGGCTCGATGGGAGGAATGCAGGTTTTGCAGTGGGCGGTTGACTACCCAGAAAGGGTGCGCAAGGCGATTGCCCTTGCCACAACTTCGCGCCAAAACGCGCAGGCCATAGCATTCAACAGCGTTGGCAGAACCGCGATTATGCAGGACCCGCTCTGGAAAAACGGCGAGTACGACCTCGACAACCCGCCGCGCGTGGGTCTTGGCATCGCGCGCATGATGGCGCATATCACATACCTTTCCGACAAGGGTCTCGAGGAAAAATTCGGGCGGCAAACGCACAAAAACGGCGGCGACTATTTCAAGGCGAGCTTCGAAGTCGAAAACTACCTAAACTACCAGGGGCAGTCGTTCGTAAACCGCTTCGACGCCAACACCTACCTTTACATAACGCGCGCTCTCGACCTGTTCGACCTGCGCGGCGAGGACGGAACGCTTGAGGCCGCTCTGCGGAAAGTGAAGGCGAACGTCATGGCGGTTGGCTTTACCTCCGACTGGCTCTTCCCGCCGGAGCAGAATTTGGAAATAGTAAAGTCGCTTTTAAGGTGCGGCAAAAACGCGACCTACGCTGAAATCGAAAGCGACCTCGGGCACGACTCGTTTTTGATTGAATCCCCCAAGCTTTACGAGCTTATAACCTACTTTTTGAACGCTTAAAAAAATATGGCTCAAAAAACTCCGACAAGCAAGAAGCGCAAAATCGAGCTCAGGGCGATTTCCGACTGGGTTTCGGAGGGCGAGCGCGTGCTCGACTTGGGCTGCGGGCGCGGCATTCTGCTCGAAGAGCTCAAAAACGCCAAAAACATCTACGCCCTCGGCGTCGACTTGGATTTCGAAAAAATCCTGCGGGCTGTGAAGCGCGGCGTAAACGTTATGCACTGCGACATTTTAACCGCGCTAAAAACTTTCGGCGACAATTCCTTCGATTGGATTATCTGCTCGCGCACGCTCTCGGAGCTCGAAAACACAAAGCTTGTTATAGACGAGTCGTTGAGGGTCGCCAAGAGAGTTGTGATAGGCTTTGTGAATTACGGCTACTGGTACAACCGCCTGCACCTTGGCTTCAAGGGGCGCAGAACTGTCAACAAGGTTTTTGAAAACGACTGGTATTGCGCCCGCCCCATGAACCAGATTTCCATAATTTCCTTTAAAGAATTTTGCAAAAACAACGATATTACCATAAATCGCAGCCATTTTTTGCGCGGCAACTGGCGCACGCAGTGCAAGTTTTTGCCGAATTTAATGGCGGGGTACGCATTGTTTGAAATTTCCAGAAAATA
>JAFXRX010000307.1 GCA_017526045.1 Opitutales bacterium | reverse complement strand
CAGGGTGCCCGACTTGGAAACGATGCCGACTGTGCCGGGGCGGTGGATTTTAGCCGGCATAATGCCGATTTTGCATTCGCCCGGGGTGATTACGCCGGGGCAGTTCGGTCCGATGAGGCGCGACTTGCAGCCCGTTTCGTTGAGGCGCGCGCGGACTATTGCCATGTCGCGCACTGGGATGCCTTCGGTGATGCAGATGATAGTTTCAACTCCAGCGTCGATTGCCTCCAAAATGGAATCTGCCGCAAACGGCGGGGGAACGAAAATCACGCATGCGTTCGCGCCTTCTTTGGAGACGGAATCGGCGATTGTGTCGAAAACGGGGACGGGGCGCTCGAACTGGACTTTGTCGTTGCCCGAGTACATCATGCCGCCCTTGCCGGGGGTTACGCCGCCGACAATCTGCGTGCCGTATCGCATGCACTGGTCGGCGTGGAAAGTGCCGGTTTTGCCCGTCAAGCCGCTAACTACAACTCTTGTGTTCTTATTGATTAGTACGCTCATTTTTAAATCCTTACTTTGATACGATTTTTACGATTTTCTGAGCCGCATCGTCCAAGTCGGACGCGGTTGTAATGTCGATGCCGCTTTCTGCCAAAATCTTGTTGCCCTGCTCGACGTTTGTGCCTTCCAGGCGCACAACCAGCGGAATTTTCAAGCCGCCGACGTTCTTCACCGCCGCGACACCGCCCGCAGCGATAACGTCGCAGCGCATGATGCCGCCGAAGATGTTGATGAGAATGCCCTTTGTGTTTTCGTCGCTCAAAAGGATTTTGAAGGCAGCCGTAATCGCCTCTTCAGTCGCGCCGCCGCCGACGTCCAAAAAGTTTGCGGGGTCGCCGCCGTAATACTTGATGATGTCCATAGTGGCCATCGCCAAGCCCGCGCCGTTTACCATGCAGGCGATATTGCCGTCGAGCTTGATGTAGTTGAGCTCGAATTTCTTCGCCTCGATTTCGAGCGGATTTTCCTCGGAGAGGTCGCGGTATTCCAAAATGTCGGGGTGGCGAAAGAGCGCGTTGTCGTCAAACGAGACTTTCGCGTCGAGCGCGACGATGTCGTTTTGCGGCGTCAAAATAAGCGGGTTTACTTCGACCAAAGAGCAGTCTTTGGCTGCGTAAAGCTTGTAGAGGCCCTTGATGAGAGCCGCAAACTTCTTCTGCAATTCCTTTTCGCCGAAGCCCAGGAAGAACGCGAGCTCGCGGACTTGGTACGGCTGGATGCCCGTTTCGGGGTTGATGAACACCTTCTTGATTTTTTCGGGAGTTTCCTCGGCGACTTTTTCGATTTCCATGCCGCCTTCGCAAGAGGCGATTACGACGTCCTTGCCCGAGGCTCTGTCCATTACGATTGAAAGGTAGTATTCTTTTGCGATGTCGCAGCCTTCGGTGAAGTAGATTGTTTTTACTTCCTTGCCGGCCTCGCCGGTCTGCTTGGTTACCAAGACGTTGCCAAACATTTTCTTTGCGATTTCAACCGCCTCTTCGCGCTTGGCGTAGTGCACGCCGCCCTTGAAGCCGTCCTTGAAAACGCCCTTGCCGCGGCCGCCTGCGTGGATTTGGCTTTTGACCACAACGTGGGTTCCGTTTAAGCTTGCAACCGCCGCTTCAAATTCCGAAGGGTCTTTTGCCGCTGCGCCCTTTGCGACCGCAACGCCAAAATTTGCAAACAATTCCTTTGCCTGATATTCGTGAATATTCATTCTGGTGCCTTTTATTTTTTTTAAAAAACCAAGCCCCGCGCGCGATGCGATTTTTAGCGCCGCCAAACCCCCGCCGCGATTTTCAACCATCGCGCGAAATTTGGCGGCGGGATGCGCCCGCGTTTTTCGCTCAAACGAATGAGCACGCAGCGCAAAAAATCGAATAGCCCCGCATTCGGCTTATAATAATCGAGTTAAAGTTAGACCTATCACGCTGAATTTCAAGGGAATTTTTACATTTTCGCATTTTTTTTGCGTTTTTTACAATTTTGTCAGCATTTTTTGCCAATTTCGCGCGAATTTTACGCGCCAACCGCCGTTTTACAAAGCAAACAATAAAAATTTTTTTAAATCTTGACCGCCGCGCGGCGGATTTGGAAAAATCCGCGCGAATAACGCTGTATATTTTCGAACAAACAAAACAATAAACCGACTATGAAAAAACTGCAAACAATCCTGATATCCGCCGCGCTCGCCTGCTCTGCGGTCTTCGCAAACCAGCCGCCGTACAAAGAAATTCCACCCGCGGATGCATCCAAGTTCGACGAAGCCGCGCCGCAGGACAAAGAAATTCAACCCGCAAAAAAATTACAAGAGGACATCATAAAAAAAATTCACGATGAAAAATTCCCGAAAGAAGTGACGGAAAATCTTTCGCCGTTGATGAAAAAAGTAAAAGATATGGTATGGGGCAAGTTTGCCATAACTGAAATAAACAAAAACTTTTTTAACATAATTTTAGCCGGAAATTACGGATTCATCGGGGAAAACGAAAACAGTGTTTTGCATATCGGCTTTATGTGCCCAATATTCGAAAACACAAGAAAATACGAACTTTACATTGCAAACTACTTTAATATGGCGTATTCGCTAATCGAGCGGGACGGCATGTATTTTAAACACTTTGTCATAGTGTCCGGCAACGGCGAACCAAACCTTGTATCCATAATAAAAATCCGCAACAGCGGCGAACCCTATATTGAAAAAGAAATTAAAAAGCATTTGGAAACGCTGGAACCATATGCAAATGAAATAACAACGTTTATGTCGCTTTTTAATGCGGGTTTTGACCCGACCTCCGATACTCCGTATGAAATTCTTGGCAGGATAAAAGAGGAAAAGCTTCCGCTTAAATTTTTAAGAATTGAAACACACCCCGACACACAACCCCTTTACCGCATAGTTTACGAAAGCAGTCCAAGCACGGAACATGTAAAATTTATGGAATACAGAAACCCGACGCAATCCCCAAGAATTGATTTCGACGCACTAAAAAAAGACGCAAAAGAAAAATTAGCGAACGCAAAAATTTCGGAGCAAACCTTCGCAAACATAAAATTCCAAACAATAAACAACGACCTAACCGACATAACGGGGGCAAAAATTGCCACAAGCTTCTATTATGCAAAAAACGGCGGCGCGGAAATCTATTTTGAAGTTTCTACCCCCTTCCCGCGAACGCCCGAGGCGCAAAAAATCATAGACAAAATGATAGAAAAACGCGCCTCCGCCAAAATGCCGCTCTTGCCGCAAGCGCCCGCCCCCGAACAGGAAGAAAAAGCTACGCAAGCAAATGTTCCCGAATGAGAGCGCCTTGATTAAAATCTTGCAAGGCGCGAAATTTTCGAGATACTTTTTTCTCATTATGGAACTAACATTTAATGACAAAGTGGCGTTTATTAGCGGCGCGGGGCGCGGCATAGGCAGAGAAATCGCATTGCAGCTCGCAAAGGCAGGCTGCAAGGTAATTTGCGCAAGCAAAAACCCCTCCTCCTGTGGCGCGGTCGCAGATGAAATCAACTCTATGGGGCTATGCGCCGAAGCGTGCGCCCTCGACGTTTCAAAGCCCGAAGAAGTCAAGGCCGCCGCCGCCGAGCTTCTCAAAAAATACGGCAAAATCGACATCATCGTAAACAACGCCGGCATCACCCGCGACAATCTAATGCTCAGAATGTCCGACGCCGAATGGCAGGACGTAATCGACACAAACCTAACCCCCGCATTCCACATCGTCCGCAATTTTGTGAAGGCGATGATGGGCGGCAGATGGGGCAGAATTATCAACATTTCCTCCGTTGTGGGGCTTATGGGCAACGCAGGGCAAGCGAATTACGCCGCCGCAAAAGCGGGGCTCATCGGCTACACAAAGTCGCTCGCCCGCGAGCTTGCCTCGCGCAACATCACTGTAAACGCCATTGCCCCGGGCTTTATCGAAACCGACATGACTTCAAAACTGCCCGAGTCGGTTGTTGAAAAGGCGAAGGAAATCATACCTTTGAAGCGTTTTGGCAAGCCTGAGGATATTGCGCGCATGTGCGTATATCTTTGCTCCGAGGAGGGCGGCTACATCACCGGCCAGGTAATATCCATCAACGGCGGCATGTCCATGTAAAAAGCGTGGAGGAGCGGAAAAGAAAAAACAAACTTTTAGGAAAAGTTTTTAAAGTTAGAGCGGCTGCGCCGCATCCGTAAAGGAGTTTGTTTTTTCTTTCCCTTGCCCTCCATTTTGGTTTTATTTCGGGGGGGCAGTACAAAGTACAGCTCCCCCTCATAAAACACAAAAGCATCGGGCATCCTCCGCACTTTTTACCACTTACAACCTACCCAGCCACTAAACGAAAAAGTTAGAGCTTCGCTTCCGCAAAAAAGAGCTTCTTTGTTTGCGCGGCTGCGCCGCGTCCGAAAAAGTTTTTCCCCTTGTTCTTTCGCGATTTTACATCTTGCCATCGCGCAAGATTCTCAATTTTTTTCGCTGTCGGCGCGGAGGATTTTTTTAATTTTCCGTTAACAAAATCGAGCCGCGGGGCGGAAGCTCTACTGTTCTTCCTTTCAAAAATTCCCCGCTCCAAGCATCGGCGATTTTTGCGTTCTGCGGGAACAACTCTTCCGAGATTTCAGCCGTCAATGGGCTGTCGGTTTTGTTGAAAATTGCCGCGTTATGCCTTTTCCCCGTTTTGTCGGTCGAGGCGATTACAAGAATGTCGCCGCCATTTTTAACAACGCGCGGATTTTTTGAGCCTCTATGGATTTTCAGTGCCGCCTTGTTTGTTAGAAGCGACATTGTAAATTCATCGCAGCTTGGCAGGTCTCCGCCGAACATCAGAGGGCTTTTGCATATCAGCATTAAATTCATGAGCGAATACTGCTCGTCTTTTGCAAGCCGCGAGCTGCGGTCGGTTCCGCGCTCAGCCCGAATGCCGATGCGCCCCAGAGGCAGCATGTCGCAGTCGGGATAAGTTCCGTATCCGCCGTGCCCTACCCATCGCGCCGCCGCCTCAATGAGGTTTTTGACGTGCCCCCATTCGTCCCACAGGTCGGGAACGATTCGCCACATGTTCGCGCAGCTCTTTGCGTGGGCTGCCTCGGCAATCGGAGTTTCGCCGGGCGACATGCTAAAAACGATTTTGCGCCCGCACTTGTCTATCGCCCGCCTTATCATTTCGATTTCCTCTTTGTGGTACGGATTTGACAAATCGTCAACTTTGACGAAATCGAGCCCCCACGAAGCGTACAAAGAAAAGATGGAGTCGTAGTACTCTTGCGCGCCGTCTTTGTTTTCGATTGTTTTGTTGTCGCCAAGCCAGCTGCAAAGGGAATTGTCGGAGGCGACCATGTCGGCAGTGATTGCGTTTGCGCCTTTTATTGGCATTTTGTT
>JAFXRX010000306.1 GCA_017526045.1 Opitutales bacterium | reverse complement strand
TGGAGCATGCAGTCCTTGCATTCGGGGCGCGTGCCGTTGTGGCCGAGCTTGTAGGAGTCGATGCACTCCAAGAGCTCCTTGTAGGTTTTTACGTAGCCGTCGTTTATCAGGTAGCAGGGCTTCTGCCAGCCGAAAATGCTGTAGCACGGGTTGCCCCATGGCGTGCACTCGTATTCCTGCTCGCCCTTGAGGAATGCGAGGAAGCTTGGCGAGTGGTTGAAGACCCACTTCGGGTCGGGGTTCGAAAGAATTTTGCGGAAGAGCTCGACAGTCTTTTTGCGCTCCAGGAAGATTTCCTGGTTCGCCGCCTTTTCGTACGGGAATCCCGGGGAAATCATCATGCCCTCGACGCCGAGAGCCATTGTTTCGTCAAAATGCCTTCTGACAAGCTCCGGATCCGCGTTGTTGAAAATAGTGGTGTTTGTGGTTACGCGGAAGCCGCGCTTTACCGCCTCTTTAATGGCTTCGACCGCGATTTTGTGCGCGCCGGGCTTGTTCACGGACTTGTCGTGGACTTCTTCGACGCCGTCGAGGTGTATGCCGAAAGAAAAGTATTTGTTGGGCTTGTAAAGGTCGATTTTTTTGAGCAGTATTTGCGCGTTGGTGCACATGTAAATGTACTTTTTGCGCTTGATAAAGCCCTCAATCATTTCGGGCATTTCGGGGTGGATTAAAGGCTCGCCGCCCGCGATGCTGACCATGGGCGCGCCGCATTCCTCGATTGCCGCCCAAGCGTCCTCTTTGGGCATCCGCTTTGCGAGGATTTCGGGCGGATACTGTATCTTGCCGCAGCCGACGCAATTCAAATTGCATTGGAAGAGGGGTTCGAGCATCATAACAAGCGGATAGCGCTTTCTGCCTTTAATAGAATTGCCAATGGCGTATTTTGCCACTGTCATTGCCTGGGAAACTGGTACTGCCATAATCCAGAATAGACTGGCGATTTGCTTAAATCTTTCAATCTTTTTTTTAGTGCTTGCAAAATTTAAAACATTCCAATTTGATATTGGAACATTTATAAATTATGAAAAAGCTACCTATACAAATAATTGCGGCGTCGCTGGTTTTCTCTTGCGCGTCGGCATACGCCGACGTTTTCGTCCTTAAAAACGGCGATAAAATTAGCGGCGAAGTGCTTTCGAAGTCGGAAGAGACGACTTCCGTAAAAACTCCGTACGCGACGATTGAGCTGCTCAATTCCGAAATCGAAACTTCGGGCGCGGCGGTTTTGGACACTGCCCAGGCGCAGCAGGATCTCGCAAAGGACGCGATAAAGCCCGAAACATCCACCGCGACAGAGGCTAAAGCCCCCGAAGCGCAGACTGCCGAAGAGCAGAAGCAGCTCGAAGAGGCGAAATCCTACATCGAGCAGTACAAGGAATTTATCCACAGCATCGTCCCCGAAGGCTGGGAGTTTAAAATTTCTGGGGCTGTCGAATACAGAAAGACCTCGTCGCAGACGACTTCATTTACGTTTGCCTTCGACGCCGCCAAGAAGTGGGGCGAGCTCGACGACTTCAAGCTGCACGCCTATTACGACTACGCCTTTGAAAAGGGCACTCTCGACAACGGCGAAAGATACCGCAACAAGACGACCGACAAGTACGGCATCGT
>JAFXRX010000305.1 GCA_017526045.1 Opitutales bacterium | reverse complement strand
TATAGCTTTGCATAGCTGCGTGAAAAATAAAGCCTGCTCGGTCAAGTACGTTTTTGTACACTCCGCTCGCAGGCTTTATTTTTGTCCTCGCTCTTCACGCCTTCTTGTTTGTTTCTGTGCGCCCGCTGCCAGAATCTTGACGAAAAAAAATAGTCCGAAAAATAGAAGAAAAAATTTTTTCGGATGCGGCGAAGCCGCGCTATTATTAAAACTATTTTTCTAAAATAGTTTGCTTTTTTATTCCGTCTTTCACCGCTTTTTTATTGAAAGTTAGGGGTAGGAGCGTTTATATTATTCACAAATTTATGGCACGCCTCATCCCACCTGTTTATATCGACAACCACTCCTCGGGCGAGGAAAAAATTTTCAGCGCGTTTGAGCGCGACAGCTTCTCAAAAGATTGGATTGTCCTGCATTCGTTCGACTTGCCAAAGCACGCTTCGCAGGGGCGGGGCGAGGTCGATTTTGTCGTGCTAATTTACGGCTGCGGCGTCTTGTGCATGGAAGTCAAAGCCTCGTCGAAAATTTCCAGAAAGGGCGGGATATGGCGCTACGGCAGCGGCAACTACCGCGACGCCCGCGGGCCCTTCAAGCAGGTCAGGGACAATACGTTTTCGCTGATGCACCGCATAAAATCGGAATGCCCCGAGCTTAAAAATGTCCCGTTTTTCCCCGTCGTGGCGTTCACAAACTGCAACTTCCGCTCGCTGCAAATAGGGGGCGCGAAAGAGTGGGACGACGACGATTTTATCGACGCTTCCGACTTCGCGCGCGGCAATATTTCGCAGATGCTAAAGCGCATATTCGAGGCGAGGGCGGCCCGCCACAAGCTCGATATCGGCGATTTCGTCGGCGGGAAGTTCAACCGCATGGTCGAGCTTTTGCGCCCCGACTTCGAGGCGATGCTCTCCCCGCGCGAGCGCATTCTCGACTCCGAAATAAAATCGCGCAAGTACACCGCCGAGCAGTTCAAAATTTTGGACAGCGTAATCGCAAACGACCGCATAATTGTCGACGGCCTCGCGGGCACGGGCAAAACCGTAATGGCGATTGAATACGCCCGCCGAATGTCCAAAACTTCCGACGTTCTTTTCATCACCCCGATTTTGTCGCTCGGCAAGTATTTGCGGGCTGAGACTATGCTCGAATATCCCCGCCACTTCGTCGGCTCTTCGGAAAGGTTTCTGGAAAAATTCGGCGAGCTGAAAGCAGCGCATCCCGGCGGCTTCGGCTTTCTGATTTTGGACGAGGCGCAGGATTTTGTCGGGCGCGAAATTTTCGAGAAATTCAATTCAATCCTAAAAGGCGGGATTTTAAACGGCAGGTGGATTATGTTTGGCGACTATTTTTCAAAGCCGCGCGACGCCTCCGTTCAGGCGAAAATCGACGCCTTCAAAGACAAGTACCGCCCCGTCATTTGCAGGCTGAGCTATAATTGCCGCAACCCCGAAAGCGTCGCGCGGCTTGCCGAAAAGGTCGCGGGCTTTGCCTCGGGCTACGGCAACTACCTTAAAACTTCCTCGCCCGACGCCGCCCCGGATTTGAGCATATTTTCCTGCGAAAGCCCCGAAGCAAGCTCGGCGCAAATTGCCTCGGTTTTGGAGCGGCTTTTAAGCGGCGGCGCGCCCCAAAATTCAATCGCGGTGCTTTCAATGAAGCCCGATATGCCAAGCCTTGCAAAGCTTTTTGCCTCGCGCGTTTGGGGCGGACGGCTTTCAAAAACCCAAGACGGCGGAAAAATCGTCTGCTCGCACGTCGGCGACTTCAAGGGCTTGGAGCGCGACTTCGTTTTGCTGACAGATGTCGACGGACTTTCGACGCATCAAGAGCGCGAGCTTTTTTACATCGGGGCGACGCGCGCAAAGGTCTCGCTTTTTGTTTTTGCGAGCCCGGAAATCGCCGAAATGCTCGAAAAATAAGTTAAAAAAACCGCAAAAAATGGGCAAATTTCGGCAAAAAAACGCCGATTTTTTCAATTTTTCGGCGAAAATTTAACGAATTTTTGCATAATTTTTGCGCAAAATTTCGGCTTTTTTTGAAAAATGTATTGACATATAGAATGCGCCGTAGATTATTGGAAATTACAAAATTAAAATCTCGGCAAGGAGTGGGTCGAAAAGCCCGCTTTTTTTTGTCATTAAAAATTTTAACTACATAAAAAGAGAAAAACCATGAGCAACAGCAGCGAAATATTGGCCATAATCGAATATATGGAAAAGGAAAAGCATATAAGCCGCGCGGATATGATTGAAAAAATATCCGCAGCCATCAAGCAGGCCGCTTCTAAAAGCTCTACCCATTCCGGCAAAGATTTGCGCATAGAAATCAACCCGCGCACCGGCGCAATCAAGGCGTGGACTGCCCTGAAAGTAACGGACTCCGTCGCCGACCCCGCATGCGAAATCCACATCGACAAAGCCCGCCTTTATCTGCCCGACCCGAAAATCGGCGACGAAGTTTTGCGCGAGATGGATTTGAGCACTCTCGGCAGAATTGCCGCCAAAAACGTTTACCAAAGCATAATCCAGAGCGTGCGCCAGTTTGAAAAGGAGCGCGTTTACGTCGAATACAAGGATCTTGTGGGCGACATCGTAACCGGCACTGTCCGCCGCCGCGACAAGGGCACTTTGCTCGTGGATTTGGGCAAGAGCGAGGGCATCATCCCGCGCCGCGAGGCAATCCCGGGCGAAGATTTGGCCGTCGGCGACAGAATTCGCTGCCTGCTTTTGGAAATCGAATCTACCCCGCGCGGCCCCGAAATCATTTTGAGCAGGGCAAGCTACAAGTTTGTCAACCGCCTTTTCGAGCTTGAAGTGGCGGAAATCGCGGACGGCAGCGTAAAAATCGAGGCGATGGCGCGCGAGGCGGGTTTCCGCACGAAAATCGCGGTCTCGAGCAGCGACCCGCGCATCGACCCCGTCGGCGCGTGCGTTGGCTCGGGCGGAACTAGGGTAAAGAGCATTGTCCGCGAATTGGGCGGCGAAAAAATCGACGTCATAAAATATTACGACGACCCCAAGCTTTTGCTTGCGGAGTGCATAAAGCCCGCCGCCGCAAAGAACGTGCGCGTTTTCCCCGACCAGAAGCTCATAAAATTCGAGGTCTCCGAAAAGGATTTGAGCGTTGTAATCGGCAAGAAGGGCTTGAACGCAAAGCTGACTTCGCGCCTCTTGGGTTGGAGGCTCGACATCGAGCAGGAGCCCGTCGCCGACGTCGGCATCAACGACAAATTGCAGGCTGCCGCGGGCTCGCTTGCGCAGATTTTGCCGAACATAACCGAGCACCAGGCGATGATTTTGGCAAACAACGGCTTAAACAGCATAGAAACTTTCCACGACGTTACAGTGGAAGATTTGGCAGACATGGGCTTCTCGCCCGCAGAGGCTGAGGAAATTTTGAAAACTGTAAAAAGCTACGGCGCGTAAGCTCTTTGCGCGCGGGCTAAAATAAAGGAAATCTGAAATGGGCGTACGCATACATGAACTTGCAAAAGAAGTCGGGCTCTCGAGCAAAGAGGTCATAGACTTTATAAATTCGCGCAAGCAATCGTACGGGCTCGAAGTCAAGAGCGCGTCGAATTCCATTGCCAATCTTTATGCGGATATGATTAAGGAAGACATCGCCAAGGCGAAAACTTCCGAGCCCCCCGCGGAAAAAGCCCCGGCAGCCGAGCCCGAAGCCAAGCCCGCCGCCGCTCCCGCTGAAAGCGCGCCAAAGCCCGAAGAGCCCAAGCAGGCTCCCGAAGCCGAAAAGAAGCCCGAGGAAGCCCCCATCAAAAAAGAAGCTGAAGATTTAGGCAAAAAGCCCGCGCCGGAAACTCCCGCGCCCGCTCCCGAATTGAAGCGCCCCGCGCCGACTCCCAAAATCCCGCCGATGCAAAAACGCCCCGCTGCGGTTTTGCCGCCGCGTCCCGCCATGCCGCCTGTTTCGGAAAAGGCGCCCGATTTGCCTTCGGCGAGGATTATCCAGCCGGAAGTCGTCGTGCGCGAAGCCCCCAAGCCCGCAATTTCAAACGCCCCGAAGATGCCCGGCATTCCGCCGCGCATAAATGTTCCAAAAACCCCGTCGGTGCCGCCGCGCCCGCAAACTTTTGCAAGACCCGCGGCAGCCCCCGCGCCGCTGCCGCCGCGCCCATCCGCGTCCGCAGCAGCCGCGCCTGCGCCTGAAGGCAAGGGCAAAACAATCCAGATAAAGCCGCCGATTATCGTAAGAGACTTTGCAAAGGCTTTGGACATCAAGAGCTTCCGCCTGATTTCCGAGCTTATGGACATGGGCATTTTCGCCTCGATGAACCAGACTATCGAGGAGGATGTGGCGCTGAAAATCGCCAAGAAGCACGGCTTTGAGCTCGACATCAAGCACCGCGGAGAGCAGCACGCGCGCCAGCTTGAAATCGAGGCGCAAAAGCTCGCGGCGCGCAAGGCGGAAATCGCCGACGAGAAAAATCTCGAGCCGCGCCCGCCGATTGTCTGCATTTTGGGGCACGTCGACCACGGCAAGACCACTTTGCTCGACACTATCCGCAAGACCAACGTCGTCGCGGGCGAGGCGGGCGGCATCACGCAGCACACAGCCGCCTACCAGGTCGAATTAAACGGCAAAAAAATAACTTTCCTCGACACCCCCGGGCACGCGGCGTTCTCTAAAATGCGCGAGCGCGGCGCGAACGTTACGGACATTGCAATCCTTGTTGTGGCGGCGGACGACGGCTTTATGCCCCAGACTGACGAGGCTTTGAGCTTCGCGCAAAAAGCGGGCGTTCCGGTGGTCGTTGCAATCAACAAAATGGACGCAAAGGGCGCGAACATCGACAAGGTGAAGCAGCAGATGCAAAAGCGCGGCATCGCCCCCGAAGACTGGGGTGGCGAAACTCTTTGCTGCGGAATTTCCGCGCTGAAGGGCGAGCACATCGACGAGCTTTTGGAGCTTGTCTTGCTGCAGGCTGAAATGATGGAGCTTAAAGCCAACCCCAAGCGCGACGCAAAGGGCGTTGTAATCGAATCGCAAATCGAGCAGGGTAGGGGCTCGACCGCTACTGTCATAATCCGAGCGGGCACATTGAAGCCCGGGGACGTAATCGTCTCCAAGGGCAACTGGTGCAAGGTAAGGGCAATGCTCGACGACAAGGGCGGCAAAATCCAGAAGGCTTTGCCCAGCACTCCCGCCCTGGTTATGGGCTGGACGGGCGCCCCCGAGGCGGGCGACGAATTTGAAAAGGTCGCAAACGACCGCGCCGCAAGAAAGATGGTCGAAGAGTACGAGGCGGAGCGCAAGAAGGCCGCGGCAGCCGCAAACGTGACAAAGCCCGCAAGCATAGAAGACTTGATGGCGGCAATCGAAAGCAAGGACCAAAAGACTTTCAAGTGCATCGTAAAAAGCGACGTTTCCGGCACTGTCGAAGCCCTCGTGGCATGCTTGCAGGAAATTAAAAGCGACAAGGTTTCCCTCGAAATCATCGGCTCTTCGGTTGGGCAAATCACCAAAAACGACATCGAGTTCGCCTCGACCGCTTCGGCGTCGGTGGTGGCTTTCAACGTAAAGCAGGAAAACGGCGTGGCGTCTTTGGCAAAGCACGAAAATGTCGAAATAATTTCGCACAACATCATTTACGAATTGATAAACCAGGTGCGCGACGCGATGAAGGGGCTCCTCGACCCCGAATTGCGCGAAAACAAGCTCGGAGCTGCGGAAGTCCGCCAGATTTTCAACGTTTCAAAGGGCGGGAAAGTCGCGGGCTGCATGGTTACCGAGGGCAGCGTAAAGCGCGACAAGTTCCTGCGCGTTTTCCGCAATTCAAAGGAAATCGCCCGCGGCAAAATCGCGGACTTGAAGAGGTTCAAGGAGGACGTTTCCGAAGTCCGCGCGGGCTACGAATGCGGCATAGGCGTTTCGGGCTTTGCCGACTACGAAATCGGCGACGTGTTCGAGTGCTTCGAGATTTTGGAAGTCCGCCCCGACCTGTAATCGCTTTGGCAACCGGCAAAAAATGAACAGCAGAGTCGTCAGAGTTGGTGAGCTCGTTTTGAGGGAGCTGAGCGGCATTTTGCATTCGAGGTGGCGCGCGGAGTCGGTTTCGATAACGCTGACGCACGCCGACGTCGCCCCCGACTTGCGCACCGCGCGCATTTACTATTCCGCAATCGGCGGGCGCGAGGGCGCCGCGCAGGCGGGCAGGTTCTTGGCGAAAATCAAAAACGAGCTGAAAACCCTGATGATGAAAAAAATCACCCTCAAATACACCCCCGACTTGGACTTTGTCTACGACTATTCCTTTGAAAGGGGGGCGCGCGTCATGGACTTGATTGAGGAGCTTGAAAAAGCCGAAAGCCGGCCCGCGGAAGGCGTCGAAAAAGAAGAAAAAAAAGGCGCGGGCGATTAAATTTTTCCGAAAAAATGCCAAACAATCCGAAAGACAAAAAATTTTTCCCGAACAGCGGCGCTGCGTTTTCGGATTTTTTGAAAACCGTCCGCGGCGGCAAATTCGCGGTCGCGGGGCACATGCGCCCCGACGGGGACTGCATAGGCTCGCAGGTCGCGATGGCTTTTTTGCTGCGCAAATTCGGCGCGGAGAGCGTCGTGTGCATAAACAAGCACGAAGTCCCGTTTTTGTACAAAGACTTTATTTGCGGCGAAACTTTTCTGCCAGCCGACGATTTTTGCGACAAATCTTTTGAAATAATAACTGTCGACTGCGCGGACTTGAAGCGCACGAGCGAAAATTTGAGCGCGCTCTTCCCGACTCCCGCCGCCTGCTTCGACCACCACGTCTCAAACAAGCCCTACGCCCGCGCAAACATTATCGAGCCCTCCGCGACGGCGACCGGCGCGCTCTTGGCGGGGCTTATGTTTGACAATAACATAGATTTTCCGCCTGAAATCGCAAACGCGCTTTACGTCGCGCTCATGATGGACACCAGGCAGCTGACGACTTCCAATACCGACTTGCGCTCGTTCGAAATCGCATCGAGGCTCGTCGAGGCGGGGGCGGACCCCGCGGAAGTTTCGATAAAGCTTTACCAGCGCGAAAAATTCGGGAGGATGAAGCTTTTGGCGGAGTTCTTGCAGTCGCTTGAAATGCATTTTGGCGGCAGGGTTTGCGTCGGCGTTTTGCCCTGCGGCGTTTACGAAAGAACGGGCTCCTGCAAAGAGGACAGCGACGGGCTTGTGGACTACGCGCGCAACATCGACGGCGTTGAAGTCGCCGCGCTTTTGGAGGAGCTGCCCGAGGGCGGAGTTAAGGGCTCCCTGCGCTCAAAACGCCCCGAAACGCGCGTGAACGAAATTGCCGCCCTCTTTGGCGGCGGCGGGCATTTCGCGGCGGCGGGCTTTAATTCCGGCAAGCCTCTTGCCGAATTCTACCCCGAATTTTTGAAGGCGGTCGCGCAACATTTGAAAATTTGATTTATGGAAAGCAAACTCGCAGACTACGAGGGAATTTTACTTATCGACAAGGCGTCCGGCTGCACATCGCACGACGTCGTAAACGGCGTGCGCCACGCGCTTAAAATGAGGTCTGTCGGCCACGCGGGAACTCTCGACCCGCTCGCAACGGGGCTTCTGATAATTCTGGTCGGCAAGGCTACGAAGGCCTCGCAATATTTGATGAGCGTCGACAAAGTTTACGAGGGCGCATTCAAGCTCGGCGAGGAAACCAACACGCAGGACTGCGAGGGCGAAGTCGTGAAAACTTCGCCCGTCCCAGAGCTTTCCGCGCAGGATTTGGAAAAATATATGGCGTCGTTTTTGGGCGACCAGTACCAGACCCCGCCAATGTTTTCCGCAAAAAAAGTTGGCGGCGTGCCGCTTTACAAGCTCGCGCGCAAGGGAGCGGAAGTCGAGCGCGAGCCGCGCTTCATACGCATTTCAAAATTCGAGCTTCTCGAATGGAACCCCGAAGCCAAAGAGGCGAAGTTTAGAATTGCGTGCAGCAAGGGCACGTACGTGCGCACAGTCTGCCACGACTTGGGCGCGAAAATCGGCTGCGGCGCCCACATGAGCGCGCTGCGCAGAATAAAAAGCGGCAGCCTCGACATCTCAGGCGCGGTGAGCCTCGAAGAGCTCAAGCAAATGCCGCCGTCTGCCATACGCAAAATTCTCATACCAGTGAACTCCGCAGTTCCGAGCATTGTTTTTTAATGGAAATAAAAGGGGCAGAAAATTTTGATTTTGGCGCGGCTTGCAAAGAAAAATGCGTCGTCGCGATTGGAATTTTCGACGCGGTTCACAAGGGGCACGCCCTCGTTCTCAAAACCGCAAAAGAAGCCGCCGCGCGGTTCGGCGCAAAGGCGTTTGCCCTGACTTTTTACCCGCACCCCTCAAAGGTTTTGCCCGCAAGGGGCGGAGACTGCGCCCTAATCTACACCCCGCAAACCAGGGCGGAGCTCTTGAGGCAGTGCGGCGCCGACGCCGTGTTTTTCAAGGATTTCACGCCCGAATTCGCCGCGATGCCCCCGCGCGATTTTTTCGTCGCGCTCCTAAAAAAATTTCCGAATTTGAAATGCGTTGTGACGGGCGAGAATTTCAGGTTCGGGGCGAAGGCGGCGGCGGATGTGTCGAGCCTTAAAAAATTGGCGGCGGAATGCGGCGTCGAAACGATGGCTGTCGGCGGCGTTTTGCAGGGCGGCGAATTTGTAAGCTCCACGCGCCTTCGCGCTGCTCTGCGCCGCGGCGACATGGGTTCTTTTTTGGAAATGTCGGGCCGCAACTATTTTTGCGCGGGCAAAATCGAATGCGGCGGGCGGCTTGGGCGCAAAATAGGCTTTCCCACCCTCAACTTAAAGCCCGCGGCTGAGTGCCTGCCCGCTTTCGGCGCGTACGCGGCGCGCCTTGAAAATACGGATACAGGCGAAGTTTTCGAGGGCGTTGCAAATTTCGGGACAAAGCCTACTGTCGGCGGCTCCGCGCCGGTTCTCGAAACCAACTTGTTTAGAACCCCTAACTTCGGCGAGGGCGCAAACGTCAAAGTCGAGCTCCTGAAATTTTTGCGCGGCGAGGAAAAATTCGGCTCCGTCGAGGAGCTGAAGGCGCAAATCCAAAAGGATAAAGCGGCGGCCACAAAATTTTTCGGGCTTTTATAAGAAAAATCTTAACATTCCGCAAAAAATTTCGATAATTTTTCCCTATGAAAATCCTAAAAAAATTCCTGGTTTTTGCTCTTTTGCCGATGCTTTTCGGCTTTTCTTTCGCCGCGGAAAAATCCCAGCCCGCGGGCAAAAAATACGCAAACTGGCTTCTGGACTACGATGCGGCATTGTCGAAGGCGAAGGCGGAGAATAAGCCGCTAATCGTTTTGTTTACGGGCTCCGACTGGTGCATCTGGTGCAAGAAGCTCGAAAAAGACACGCTTTCAAAGCGCGAATTCATAAATTACGCCGACAAAAATTACGTCATGGTTTTGTGCGATTTCCCGCGCGCGGGCGCAAACCCCGAGCAGATGAAAAAGAACCAGGCTCTCGCGCAAAAATTCGGCATCGAGGGCTTCCCGACTTTGGTCTTGGTTGACGCAAAAACAGGCAAAAGCGTCCAGTTTGGCTATGCGTCCGCGGACACCCCGAAAAAGTTTTTCGACTTCGTAAAAACTTCCGCGGACATGCTAAAAAACGCAAAATAATCAGCAAAAAGCATGCAAAAAACGCGTAAAATTTGCCCAAATTTTACGTTTTTTTTGCGTTTTTTTTAATTTTTGCGGCGTTTTTTAGCGCAAAAAATCGGGCTTTTTTCCGCGCGGAAAAAAATCGGCAATATGCGGAATTTTAAGTTTTTATGTTGAACGAATTTTAAAAATCTATTTCATCTTACAAAATGAAAAATTTATTAGCAGCAATAGCCTTTTCAATTTTCGCAATGGCGGGCATTGCGCCACTTTGCGCGCAGCAGGCAGGCGGAGGAGATGACGCGGCGGCTCTTAAAAGCGAAATCGCCGCGCTGAAGCAGAAAGTCTCCGAGCTTGAAGCCGACTATTACAAAGCACTCGCGGAGAGCATGCAGCGCCAAAACAAGCTCCGCGCGGAAATACGCCGCCTCAAGGACGAGCTCGAAAAAGCAAAGGAGCTGCCAAAAATAGAATTGCCCGCTGAAGCGGCCTCCGCCGCGGCCCCCGCGCTGCCTGCCGCCGCAGCCTCCTCGGGCGCGCCGGCAAAAGAAACTTTCGACAAGGAAAACGAATACTTCCAGGCAAGGCGCCGCATGGAGTCCCGCCGCGAAAGCGAAGAGGGCATTCCCGAAAAAACGCTGCCAGACGCAGAAAACAAGCAGGCTGAGGCGAAGCCTGAAAAGCAGTCTGAAAAAGAAGGCGAAAAGCAGGGCGGCTCGTCGTTTTGGAACAAGGCTTTTCCTTTCTGATTTTCGGGCTATTCTGCAATAAAACGAAAAATTTTTGAATATATAGTAAAAAATGTCTGAGAAAGATTTTAAAAATTCATTGAATTTGCCGAAAACAGGCTTCCCCATGAGGGGCGACCTCGTAAAGCGCGAGCCCGCCCGCATAGATTTTTGGAAGCAGACCGGCTTGTACGGCAGAATTCAAAAGAAAAACGCGGGCAAGCCGAAATTCGTTTTGCACGACGGCCCGCCGTTCACAAACGGCGACGTGCACATCGGTACCGCCCTCAACAAAATTTTAAAGGACATCATTCTGCGCTACAAGTCCATGCGCGGTTTTGCCACGCCGTATTGCCCGGGCTGGGACTGCCACGGGCTGCCAATCGAGCACAAGGTCGCAAAAATGCTGCGCGAGGAAAACCGCGTTTTGCCCGTCGCGGAGCTGCGCGAGGAGTGCGCGAAGTTTTCGAGGTCTTTTATAGAAAAGCAGACGAAGCAGTTTCTGCGCCTTGGCGTATTGGCGGACTGGGAGCACGAATACAAAACGATGTCGCACGAATACGAGGCTGAAATTCTGCGCACGTTTGCCGCCTTTATCGAAAAGGGTCTGGTTTACCGCAGCAAGAAGCCCGTTTATTGGTCCATCCCCTGCCGCACCGCGCTCGCGGAGGCCGAAATCGAATATAAAGACCACGTCTCGCCCTCAATCTGGGTTGCGTTTAAGCTCGACGGCGACGCAAATAAAAAGCTCGGCCTTGAAAACGCCGAAGTTGTAATTTGGACGACGACCCCGTGGACTTTGCCCGCGAACTTGGGCATTGCAGTCCACCCCGACGTCGAGTATGCAACGGTTTCGGCATCAGGGCGCACTTTCATTGTCGCGATGCCGCTTGCTGAGCAGTTTGCGGCGGACTTGAAGTTTGAAGACGCGCAAATTAGTCCGCTTGCAAAAGGCCAGCAGCTCGTCGGCTTGAACGCCCGCCACCCGTTTATCGACCGCGCCGCGCCCATTGCCGCCGCGAGGTATGTTACGATGGATTCGGGCACCGGCTGCGTCCACACCGCCCCGGGCCACGGCTTGGAAGACTATCTGACAGGCCTTGAAAACGGCTGGGAAATCTACTGCCCGCTCGACGACGACGGAAAATATGTCGACGACGGCAGGGTTCCCAAAGAGCTTGTCGGCACGAGCGTGCTGGAGGAAAACGGCAAGAATTTGGCGAACATAAAAGTCCTGCAGATTATCGAGGCAAACGGCTCGCTTTTGAAGCTTTCGAAAGTCGCGCACCAGTACCCGCACTGCTGGAGGTCGAAAACGCCCGTAATTTTCCGCGCGATGGACCAGTGGTTTGTCGCCCTCGACAAAAACGGTTTCAGGCAGAAGGCGCTCGAGGCAATTTCCGATGTAAGCTGGCTGCCCGCAAGCGGCGAGAACAGAATTCGCGGCGCGGTCGAGTCGCGCCCCGATTGGTGCATTTCCCGACAGAGGGTTTGGGGCGTGCCAATTCCCGCTTTCTACGACGCCGACGGCAAGGCGTATCTCGACGCCGAAGTCGTAAAGGCAATCGCAAGCAAGGTCGAAAAATTCGGCACTGCGTATTGGTACAACGCAAGCGAAGAGGAGCTCTTGGAAGGCGTGAAGCTGCCCGAAAACTGGAAGAAGC
>JAFXRX010000304.1 GCA_017526045.1 Opitutales bacterium | reverse complement strand
TTTGAAATGTTTTATAATAAATGCTACTTCCAGCGTTTTTTGGCTTCCGCAACTCCGGCAAATTCTTTTGCCATGTTCGCGAGAGTTGTGGCTATGAAGTTGGAGCGGTTGCGGTTGTCCATTTCCGCCATTTTGTCGATCTGCTCGACCAGCGGCTTGGGGAGGCTAATGGAAATTTGCGTCATCCCGCTGTCTTTCGAGCCCGATAGTGATTTCGGAGTTCTGCCCATGGTGTTTTCCTTCTTTTGGATTAAATTTTGATTTTTTGTTGATTTTAATGTTAAAAAACAAAACAATAATGTTTTCTAATAGTCCGATATAGAAATAATTATATGAATGTTTGTCAAGTTATTTTATCGAATTTTTTTACCGTTTTTTAAAAAATTTTTCCAAATAAAGTTTTTTTATTTCGAAAAAGTCTTTTTTTCGATGCCTAAAGCCTTTTCGACGTCCTGCAGGCGCCTGAACATGTCGGGCAGCTTTTCCTTTAGAATGTCGAGCTTGTGGGCAGTCATGAATGGGTAGGCGGGGGTGCCCCTTACGTATTCGTTCGGCTTTAAGTCGTGGTTTATGCCGCTTTGCGCGCCGACTTTCGCCCCGTCGCCGAGCTCGATATGCCCGACAAGCCCGACTTGCCCGCCCAAAATGCAGAAGTTGCCGAGCTTTGTGCTGCCCGAAATTCCCGCCTGCGAAACAATCAGGCAGCCTTTGCCGATGCGCACATTGTGGCCGATTTGCACGAGATTGTCGATTTTTGTGCCCGCGCCGACGACGGTTTTATCGAAGCGCGCCCTGTCGATTGTGGTGTTCGCGCCGATGTCCACGTCGTCTTCGAGCACGACTTTGCCGACTTGCGGAATGCGAATGTGCCGCCCGTCCTTGTAGGCGTAGCCGTAGCCGTCGGAGCCTATGATTGCTCCGGGCTGGACGCGGCTGCGCTTGCCGACTTCGCAGTAGTCCATGACGACGGCGTTTGGCATAATCCAGGCGTCCTCGCCGATGACCGCCGAAACTCCAATGTAGTTGTTCGCCTGAATTCGCGCGCCTTCGCCGATTTTTGCGTTAGCGCAAATTACGGCGTTGGGGCCTATCACCGCGCTTTTTGCGACTTGCGCGGTCGGGTCGATTACCGCGCTTTCGTGGATTGAGGGCTTCGGCTTCGGCCAGAGCGCCGCCTCAATTATCGCGCAGATTTTCGCAAGCTCAATCGAGGGGTCGTCGACGAATATCGCGGTTGTGTTTTCGGAAACTTTCCCGTCGTAGCCGCGCGGCAGCAGGATTGCGCCGGCTTGCGACTTTTCGACTTCGTGGGCGTATTTTTTGTTGCCCAAAAAGCTCAAATCCGAAGGCTTCGCCTCCGCAAGCGCGGCTATGGACGAAAGCATGCGCTCGGTGTCGCCCTTGACTTCGGGGTTGTCGAACAGTTGCACAATTTCCTTGATTTTGTATTCTTTCATTTTTTTAAGCGTATAAATTTATTTCTTTTCGGTCTCGCCGGATTTTTCGCCGTTCATGGCGGGCGGCGGGGTGTTGTATTCGACGCGCGAGTGCAGCATGTTTTTAAGCGTGAATATTATGCTTTCGCGCACGTTTGCAAGCTGCTTTAGGGTAATGGAAGACTCGTCGAGCTGGTGGTCGGACATCTTCGCCTTGAAAATTTTGTCGACGAGCTCCTCGATGGAGTGGGGCGTGACGCGCTTCAGCGAGCGCGAGGCGGCCTCGCAGGAGTCGGCGAGCATGAGGATTGCGGTTTCGGGCGTCTGCGGCTTTTTGCCTTCGTGGCGGAAGTCCGCCTCCTCGATGCCGCAGTTGCGCATAGCCTGCATGAGCTCCTCCTTGCTTGCGTTTGCGCCGGCAAAATTCAGAGCCTTGTTGTAGAAATAGCTTATGACGGAGTTGCCGTGGTGCTGCAAAATCGCGTCCGTAACAACAGGCGGCATCTTGTATTTTCTGGCAAGGTCGACGCCCTCGCGCAGGTGGCTTTTTATGATGAGCGCGCTCATCGAGGGGTTTTGCGCGTCGTGGGGGTTTGCCGCCGCCTGGTTTTCCGCGAAAAATTCGGGCTTTAGGAGCTTGCCGATGTCGTGGTAAAGCCCGCCGACCGCGCATTCAAGCGGGTTTGCGCCGATTTTTACCGCCGCCTGCTCCGCGATTTGGGAGACCATCAAGCTGTGGTGGAACGTCCCGGGGGCGTCCATTTGCAGCATTCTAAGAAGAGGGTTGTTGTAGTCGGTGTACTCGAGCAGGGTCAGGTTCGAGGTTAGCTTGAAAATCTTCTCGAATACGGGTATTACGACAGTCGCGACAATGCCCGTCATAATTCCCGAGAGCATCGCGATTGCGCCCTGCTTCCACAAAAGCTCCGCGCTGAGGTCGTACGAAGTGCCGATTATGACCGAGAAAACCGAAAGGATTATGCCGTACAAAAGCCCCGCGGTAATAACCTGCTTTCTCGTGCGCGCGCCGTTACAATAGAATATCGCGAGCAAAATCGAGCTGAAAAGCAGTACGAAATAGTCTGGCGCAAAGCCGAGCATAATAGTGGTGAGAATTGCGGAGATGAGCGCGATAACAAACGCGGTGTACGCCGTGCAAAGCAGCACTTGGAGGATTGGGCCAATCATAATCGGGGCGCCGTACACAAAAATCGTAATTAAATTTTCGCTCCTGCCCATGGAGTCGGAAAGCTGGATTACGCCGCGCTCCAAAAGCATGTTGAAAATAAGAAGGGTCGCAAAAAGCGCAATGCTTCTTTTTCTGTGGTTACGGTGGTTTTTGCTGATGATAAAGAAAAGCGAGGCTGCAAACATCAAAAGAAGGCAGATTGAAACTTCCCTTATTGCGTTCGAGACGGGGCTGTTTAAATTCTGGTTTTTTTCCGACTCTTTTATGTAGGCGTTGAGCCTTTCGGTTTCGAGCGGGGTCAGCTTTCTGCCGGGCTCCATTATGGTTTCGCCCTCCGTCACCAAGACCATTACGGGCTTTACCTTCGCGCGCGCCTCGTCGCGGTATTTCTGCGTCTGGGCTTCGTTGTAGACTATATTCGGGCGAAGCTCCGAATTGAAAATTCTGTAAAGCGCGCCCGAGAGAGTGTCGGAAATTCCAAGCTCCTCGATGCGCTTTTTGAGCTCCCTGCGCGCCTCCGTCTGGCTGCGGCGGTATTTGCGCCCGCCCCCGAAATCGTACACCGAGCCGCTTGTTGAAAACACTGGGTCGCTGTCGTCGTAAATGCCCTCGTTTACAATTTCCTTGAGGGGGGTCAGGACAAGCCAGAAACTCTGCTGGCGGTTTGTCAGGGTTGTTTCCGCCATGATGCTTGGCAGATCCGCCTCGTTTATGTTAAATCCGGTGGATTTTTTAATTAGGTTAATAAAATCCTCGTCGCTCATGGCGGCGAGATTTTTTTCCTCTAGGGGCTTTTCCTCTTCGCCCGCCTCGGGTTTTGCGGGGTCGGCGGGCTTGCGCAGGGCGAGATTTTCAGCCTGAACCTGCCGCTTGTTGAGAAGCTCGATAAGCTTGGATAGGTTCGCGCCAAGCGAGTCTTCGTTAAGCTTTGTTATTTCGCAGGAAATCGGCACCATACCCGCGGCGCGGTCTTTTGCCGCCTTGGTGCGGATTTCGCTGGGGTACTCAAAAGTCATCGAAGAGACTATGCGCGCCTGCGCGCGCATGCCCATGTTCATCTGGAAATTTATCGGCGTTCTGCCCGCAAAGCAGATGAAGTAAAGCGAAACCGTCATTGCGGCTATCATGAGCGCGATTGCGACCCTTTGCATCGGGCGCAGGCGCGAGCCGCCTTTTAAGATGTTGTACTTTTTAATGCGTTCCCTGCGAGTCATGGCTTTCCTCCGCTTTTTGCGCGCGCTCGTAGGCCTCGACGATTTTTGTGACGAGCCTGTGGCGCACGACGTCCGTTTTTAAGAAGTTGAAAAATTCAATGCCCTTTATGCCGCTTAAAATGCGCATGGCGTCTTTAAGCCCCGATTTCTTGTTGCGGGGCAGGTCTATCTGGGTGATGTCGCCTGTAATTATCATTCTGGAATTTTCGCCCAGGCGCGTCAAAAACATCATCATCTGCTCGGTGGTTGTGTTTTGGGCTTCGTCGAGGATTATGAATGCGTTTGAAAGCGTGCGGCCTCTCATGTAGGCAAGGGGGGCGATTTCCACAATGCGCTTTTCCATGACTTTTTGCGCGTCTTCCTGACCGAGCATGTCGAACATTGCGTCGTACAGGGGGCGCAGGTAGGGCTGCAGCTTTTCCTGCAAGTCGCCCGGCAGAAAGCCCAACGCTTCTCCCGCCTCGACCGCGGGGCGCGTCAAAATTATCTTTTCGATTTTCCTGTCCTGCAAAGCCTTCAATGCCGCGGCGACTGCAAGGTAGGTTTTGCCCGTTCCCGCGGGGCCGATGCCGAAAACAATCTCGTTTTCCTCGATAGTTTTCAGATAGCTTTTCTGGCTCAAATTTTTGGCGGCAATGCTTTTTCTGCGCAGCGCAAGAACGGCGGGCTTTGAGTACAATTCCAAAAACGCCTCAAAGTTTTCGCTTCCTGCGTTCTTTAAAATGCGCTCGTAGTCGGTCTGCGAAACGGAAATACCCCGCGCGCTTGCGCTTTCCAAAGCCTTGAAGAAAGCGCAGGCTCTTTCAAGCGGCTTTTCGCAGGGGGCTTCGATTTTTAGCCAGTCGCCGCGCGTGACCATTTTTACGCCGAAAGATTTTTCAGCCATTTCGACATTTTCGGCGGAGTCTTTGTAAAGCGACGAGAGCAGCCGCGCGGAGGGGAAAGCCAGTTCTTTTTCCATCATAGGCATTGGACAAGTTTTTCCCACAATGTGTCCATGGCCTGCGGGAGCACGCGGGTGTCGGAAATTACGGGCATAAAGTTTGTGTCGCCGTCCCAGCGGGGGACAACATGGCAGTGCAGGTGTCGGGGGACTTGCCCGCGCA